>CAXHHS010000258.1:0-8439 GCA_964015645.1 uncultured bacterium | reverse complement strand
GTTGTATTCCAATCCGATTTGCAACCGCTGATGCAGCCGGTAATTCAATGTAAACCGCCAGCGCGGGCGTTCAAACTCCGTATCCACATAACGCCCGGAGACAATCCATTTGGTATGAATTCCGCTCCCACGGAGCGGCGCGCCTTCGCCCGGTCAGCCGCTTCAGGTTGGCGCGGTGGCAGTGGGACGTTTCGGTTTGCGGGGTTTTTCTTCTTCGCTTTCCGGCTCGCCGGCCTGGATGCCGGCAAAATATCCTATGAAAATAACGGCTAATAATGTTCTGAAAACCACCATCATTCTGTCTTCACATCCTCTTTCGAATCTCGGACCGTTGAGAGATAACCAATCGTGGCCGTTGCGTTTATTAAATCTTCTACTTTTGCTATGCTGGGATCGAAAGCTACGACGGCTTTTGATTCATCATATGCCTCACTTGCTTTTTGATCCAAGTTGATCGATTCAGCGCTCATGGCGCTCTCCACTTTTGTCGTGTTCAAAATTGTTGTTAATTAAACATCCGAATGTTGAAATGCCAAACTATTTTTATGCGCGTTTATTGCTTTCATAAAGAAAGCTTGCAAAAATTGCCTGCATTAGAAATCAAGGAATACAGTAGGAAAAATTTTAGAATTTATAATACTGCCAGCTGAGAAATCGTCTCTACTACCGGTTCCATACCTTTTGATCGATCTATTAACAGCCGGTAAGCAGGAATATTTTGTAATAGCTTCGTAAGTTTGGCGATGCGCTCCCGGTAGGGGAAATGAGTCGGGCGCAGTAAGTTTAGAGTGGCGGCATACCAATAATAATCATTAATTTCGCGGGTGAGCATATTGTAGTTTTCCAGTTCAACCAGGGCGGTTTCTGCCGGTAGTTCATACGCTTGAGTTTCCGGGGCGAACTCCGGCAGTATCATTAGCTTTGCTGCAACCTTGTTTTTCCGAAAATCGGAATGAATATGAAACAGCTTTTTGATTCTCGTTCCTTCCGGAAAATCGGCGGCGTAAATGGCGTCTTTTTTAGCGCCTAAAATTTCTACGGAATTATCATCCAGGCGAATGGGTTCGTAAAGCTGGTAAAAATTTTTGTCATCATAAAAGATGAGGTTTTCCGAGAGGAGATGGGTATTCTCCCGGCGCAGCAATCCGACACAGGTCGTGGTTTTACCAACACCGCCAACGCCGCCCAACGCAACGCCATTCCCGTTTAACGATACACCGGAGGCGTGCAGCAAATAACAATCTTTAAACTGTTCGTGATACCAGATCATCGGAAAATACAGAAAGTATTTTAACAGGCTGAAATAGCGCTTAGAGCGATAATCTGGGTTGCGTTCCAGTTTTTGGGGAGAAAGGTCGAAATAATAATCATATTCCACGTTCAACGTTTGATCGCGGAGCGATAGCAGGGTTACAATATTATCCCGGCGAATAATATCTGTCCACAATAATTTTCCATCCACCCGGTACAGCCGTTTGCCGACTTTAATGGCTTCAGGGCTTTCCGATAAACTTAACAAGGGAAACGATTTTTCCTGCTCTGTTTCCCGCCAGTTAACCTTAATATTTACATTGGGTTGATGGTGATTGTTTGCGGCGGCCAAAGGTCGCACATGCTCCGTGATATGTCGAATCAGCGGCTTGTGATTGCAAGAAACTTCGATGACAACGTCATTAAAGTTTACCTGAACTGATTTGTAATTTTCCGGCTTTTCCAAGTCATAATCCTTTATGTTTAACGCACTTCCCTGTATATCTTAACTCAATTTACAGCCTGTTTTTAATTACCACAAAAAGTCACAAAATGCACAAAAGGAGTTACTTATATAAAAATTTTGTGCTTTTTGTGCTTTTTCGTGGCGAAAAACAATCACTCGCTTTCAGCGATAAATTTATAACCATACCCGCGAATGGTTAGAATGTGCATCGGGTGGTCCGGCTCGTCTTCCAGCTTTTTTCGCAGGCGTAAAATATGATTATCCACCGTGCGGGTCGTGACGTAGGATGAATCATACGTATCGTATTCCCAAACATCTTCCAGCAGGCGGTCGCGGGTGATGAGCTTACCGCGAAAGTCGATGAGGTATTCCAGCAAGCGAAATTCGCGATGCGATAGTTCGATGAGTTTGCCTTGTTTGCGCACTTCGTGGCGCTCGAAATCGACTTCGACGTTGCCAAACTGAAATCGAGCTATTTTATCAACTGCCTTCCCGCCGGATTGTTGCTGCAATTGCACGCGGCGTAATAGCGCCTTTACTCGCGCGACGACTTCCCGGGGATTGAACGGTTTGGTCACGTAATCATCTGCGCCTAATTCCAGGCCGAGGATTTTATCCATATCGTCATCGCGGGCGGTCAGCAGCAGCAAGGGTGTATTAATTTTTTGGTCTCGCAACTTTTTCAACACTTCAAAGCCGCTCATGCCGGGCAGCATAATATCCAGCACGATGATATCGGGATTCTGCGACTCGATTTTCGCCAATCCTTTTTCGCCCGTTCGTGCGGTAACCACTTCAAAATTTTCTTCCGAAAAGGTTTTTTCCAAACCTAACAGAACAGAATCGTTGTCTTCTATGATTAAAATTTTTGCCATCTTTAAATTTCCCTCAACGGCAGTTTTAACGTAAATGTAGAGCCTTTGCCATAAATACTTTCTACGGAAACGCTGCCGCCGTGGGCTTCGGCAATGTGTTTTACCAGCGGCAAGCCCAGGCCGGTGCCGGCGATGTTGGCGGCTTCGTTTTCTTCGACGCGATAATAGTCGTTAAATACCTGTTTTATATGCTTTTGTTTGATGCCGATTCCCTGGTCGCAAACCTCAATGTTTAGGAATTTTCCATTTTGCCGAGCAGCAACTTTCACCGGTTTTTTATCGACCGAATATTTAATCGCATTCGCAAGCAAATTGATGATTGCCTGGCTGATGGCATGGCGATCCATGTATATTTCCGGCAGTGATTTCGCCAATGCCAAATCGATTTTAATGCCGTGGGTTTCCGCATGGTAATTAAATGCATCCACAACCGAACGGATAACGGCCTCCGATTCCTCGTACTCAAATTGATATTTTTTAACACCGCGCTCAATTCGGGAATAATCCAGCACATTATCGACCAACCGGTTGAGGCGCTCGCTTTCGGAACGGATGATCTTTAAATATTTTTCGGTCTCTTCATCTTCTTTCAGCTTCTCATTTTTTGATAGAAAATCAACAAACATTTTAATGGAGGTCAGCGGCGTTTTCAACTCATGGGAAATTGAGGAGATAAAAGTTGTTTTTTGCTGCGAAAGCCGCTGTTGTTTGCGAATATTCATAGTGATTATCCCGGTTCCAACCACAATCACCAGGAACAAAAAAAACACACCCAATAATTTGATATACAAATCGGCATTGCTTTCGTTTAACAGCGGATTTTTCAAGGTGGGGAAAAATCCCAACTGCCAAAACTCCAGGGGATCGTTTAAGGCAAACAACAATGCCGGTTCGCTGATAATTTTTCCCTCATCACCCATAATAAACTTATCTTGCTGATCGAGAATAGCAATGGTAACATCGCGAGGGAAATTTTTTTGATTTACAATTTGCGGAAAAATTTGCGCCTTCAGTGCTTCCAGGTTAATCTCCAATCCCAGGACGGATTTTACAATGAACTCATCGCTTTCCGAGAGCAAAATGTAAGCGACCAGGTAGGGCTGCTCGGCGGCAAAATCCGAAAAGTAGCGAAAGCGCTTTTTAAAGGTTTCCCGCTTTAAAATCCGTTTGCTTAATCGTTGGTGCAATTTTTCGACAAGGTAATTTGTGCCGATACTTTTTTTCTTTTGTTCCTGGAGTGCTTTAAATGTTGCTGTGTAACCAGCCTGGTCGCTTTCCGAAAAACCACCGATCAATTGCTTAAACGAGCGCTGAATTCGCTCCAAAAAAAATTCATATTGCACGCGATTGACTTCATCGGAATGATCTAATAAATCCTGGTAAAGCGTTAACAGCGCAGCCATTGCCGCATCGAGCTTTCCGAGGTTTTCCAGCGCGACGACGCATTGGAATTGGGCATAAAAGCGCAAGTGTAAATTATTTAAGTCGCGCTCGCGGGGGTATTCTCGAATAATCTTTTGATAATAATCGCAGGCGATTTGCCATTCTGCCCGGAACATATAAATCCGGGCAATTTCGCTGTAAGCGATTGCTTGCAAACGAGTTACCGGGAATGTTTTTGTAATTCGATGGTAGATTTCCAGCGCTGCCGGGGGATTTTCTTCTTTGAATTCCAGCCGCTCTGCCTCCTCGGATAAATTGCGGAATTTGAGCAGCCATTCCTCGGATTCCGGGGCGGACACAGCGGCCAAATCACCTTTCAACTCCGGGGATTGTTTTTCTAATTTTATGGGATAAGAAACGGTACCGGTATTGGTTACAAGATAGGCATTATTGATGAGGTTGTTAGATTGGATCAATTCTTCTAAGACTCTTGTCTGCTTTTCGGGAGCGTCGCCGGCAAATTTTTTCGGGTGGATAAAATCGATCCATTGATCCCCGATTTCGTCGATAATATTATCGATTTGCAAGGCGGCAAATTGGGCCAGCCCGCGGTAGCTTTCACTAATCCGCTGGCGAAAGGCGACTCGCTCGGCTTCCGCATACCGGAAGCTAAAATATGCCAGGAAAAAACTAGGGACAATGATCAAAAGGATCAACAAAAAGCTATATTTCAATTGCCAATTCGGAGACATGCTTAGCCCTGGTCAAAAGACAGAAGTTTACAAAGATTCTTAGCACGACTTAAGCCAATTTAACTCATCGCCTTACGGGATGCAATTTAGAATCGGAGAAACAGGGACTTCATCCGCTCGTCCCGCCTCCGATTCCTCGATTCAAAACCTGGGGACCACACGAGGAACTTCGGCTAAACCAGCACCCGATCTTCCAACAACATTTCATAGGCTTTCATCCACTTGTCGAACTCTCGTTCCTGGGATAGGTCGTTAGCGGTCAAAGCGGCATTGGCAGCCAATTGCTGGCGCAGTTTGGGGTTTTCGATCAATTCCGTGATGGCGTCTACCAAATGTTGCGAGGAACCCGGCGGCACCAGGATACCGTTTTCGCGGTCGCGGATAATTTCCGGGATAGCGCCGGTGCTGCTGCCGATAACGGCTTTGCCCATGGCCATTCCTTCCATCATAGAAAGGGGGCAGCCTTCGGAAAAGAGAGATGGAAACACCATGATATCGAATAGTTGCAGGTAATCGGCAATTTCGGTGTGGGGAACTTTTCCGGTGACAATGGTGCGATCCGCCAAACCGTTTTCTTTAAAATATTGCAGATGCGGTTCGCGATCTTCTTCCTTAAAATAGTCGCCGGCCAGCAATAATGTAAAATCGTATTTATCCTTTAATTCGCCGAGCGCTTTGCACAAATAGACGACCCCCTTTTTGTAGCGAAACAAGCCCATCGAACCGATGACCAGGCCATTGAGATCGAGCGCCGGTCGCTTTTGCGGTTCCAGGCGCTTGAAATTGATGGAATTGAGAATCGTTTTCGCCTTATGGGAAATCGGTGTGATTGCGCGATCTGCTAACTCAATCAAATTGGTGGCTACAGAGGTAATGTAGTCAGCATTCTCTAAAGCTGCTTTAATAAACGGCATACGAATGGGATCAAAAATATATTTGCCAACATCGTTTCCGCGGATGGAAGCCATTACTTTTGTGCCATGCAGTTTGCCAACCTGCCCGGCGATGTAGCCCGCCGGGTATAAAAAGAAGGCGTGCATTATATCGTAATTATATTGCTGTTGAAAATAGCTCAGCGCATCAAACATTTCGCGATTGTAGCGGGTAAGCACAGACGACTCCGAAGCACCGGGATGACCGGCAAGCGAGGCGTTATAAACTTTTACCCGGTGTACTAAAATATTGCCTTCCTGGATACTCGTGTAGCTTTCATCGAACGGTAAGGGTTCCGAATGTTTGATAAAGTTGACTACCTGAACATCCACGCCGCGGTCGGCTAACATATTGGCAACGCGGTATGCGGAATGTCCTACACCACCTAATTGAGGAGGATATTGTCCTGTAACGATACATGTTTTGAAATCCATTTCTCGAATCCTTTCGGTTTTTATACGTGGTGCGTGATCTCCATACAAAATACCACGTTACACGTTTTTATTTATCAGCTTTTCTGCGATCTCCACTACCTGCTGCGCATTCCTATCCCAGGTTCGTTCCCGCTGCACCCAGGCTTTGGCGTTTTTGCCTAATTTCTGCCGAAGGCCAGCATCACTAACCAGGGTATTTAGTGTTTCCGTTAACTGTGGAATATTGCCAGGTTCAAACAACAGGCCGGTTTCATTCGGTTTAAGAACTTCCGCAACCTGGCCAATTTGTGCGCCAACCACGGCTTTTTCCATCATCATGTATTCGAAAATTTTGATGGGGGAAAAGTAAAAGTTGTCGTTAGGCGTGTAGGGCGCAACGGTAATATCCATTGTATTAATGTAGCCCGGAATTTCGTGGTGATGTATTTTCCCGGTGAAGACCACCGCGTTAGCGATGCCATTCTCCGCACTGTATTTTTCCAGTGATTCCCGCCCCGGGCCGTCGCCGACAATCAGCAAGCGAATGTTTTTATTGTTCTTATAAAGATTTGCAAATGCTTCTAACAGCGTCTCCGTGCCGTGCCAGGGTTTTAAGCTGCCGACAAACCCGATAACGGTATGACTGTTAAAACCCAGTTTTTTGATAACCGGAAGCGGCTGGCCATTGGATAAAAATCGCGCGGGATCAACCGCATTGGGCATAACGGTTATTTGCGCTTCCGGCACGCCGCAGGATTCAACAAACGCTTTCAGCTGTTTCGATACCACAATAACACGGCTGCTTTCGCGGAAAATTCGCGCTTCCATTTGGCGGGCAAATTCTTTCATCTCCAGGCCGCGCATTTTTTCCTGCTCGTAGGCCAATGGTGCATTGGCTTCCAAAATATGCGGCACACCTAATTCTTGGGCGATTTGAATACCACCGAGGCCGAATAGTGTATAGCGTTCGTAGACAAAATCGATATCTGCGTTGCGCAAATAGTCGATGACGGCATCATAAAGCGCTTTGTTGTACATCAGGTTGCGAACTTCCTGGCGCAAGCGGGATTTGGTACCCATAAATTGATCCAACTCTGCCAGCACACGCGCAAACCGAACATGTTCCGGCCGGGGCAGCACTGAAATGCAGGTCAGTTTTCCCAAACCCGGTTCATGCGAAAAACCGCTTTGCGCAGTAGAATCTATGATTTTATAAAGATTTTCGCTATCCAGACCTTCTGCGCCCATATTGCTGCCGGCTTCATCTTCTTTACCGCGGTGCATCGCAGGCGAAATTATGGTTACGTTGTGCCCGGCCTTTCGCATGGAGGACACCATTTCCCGAACATGGATCGATGCGCCTTTAAAACCGAAGATCGGCACGCCAAAATCCGTGCAAATGTATGCGATGTTCATGTATTGCCTTTCGTTGTGTTTTGCTCGTTGCTCGATGCTCGGATATAAAAATCTTATATATCCTCTACGAGGATGTGTTTTTGTGGCGATTGTTATTCCTACAATAATTAAACATCTACGATGTTTTTGTGATGCCAGAAGGTTACAATTTCTTGACTAAAAATAACCTCGTAGAGGTTTAATTATTGTAGTAGCAGAAAATTTCAGGTTTTTTAAATCCTCGTAGAGGATTCATAATTTTCCTTCCTTATGAATTGTGTGAAACGGCAAATATCCAATATCGAGTTTCAAGTTTCCATTATGGTAAAAGTTCGCAAACAAAATCGCCGGCGGCTTCCTTTGGCAGCTCTTGGCGGCTTTTGTTGAGTACATCTTCTGCCAGCATCAGCATCCTGTTTACTTTTTCTTCCCGGTCGCTGTGGAGATATTTGACGTATTTGAGCGCCTGTTTATGAATGAGCAGCGACGCTAAATACCAGAGCAATATTTCTACCGATACAGGCCAATCCGAATTTTCCAGGTAGCCATCCAGAAAGTAATGAGTGATTTCCTGGCGTTGCGATTGGCTGATCCGCCCTTGCGCTTCCAAAAAGTATAGTGCCGAAATAAAATTGGCGACATCAACCGCCGGGTATCCCATGCAAACGCTGTCCAAGTCCAGCAACGCCAACTCATTTTGATGAACAAATAGATGATTTAAACGAAACGTGCCGTGCAGAAGCGTGATAAATAGATTATCCGTTTTCGGCAGCGCTTCAAATTGAAGCAGCAATTTATCGATTCGTGATTTGGTTGATGGCAGCCGCTTCACAATTTTGCTGGTATTTTTTTTCAGGGTTTTAAGTTCGCTTTCGAAGGTAATTATTTCCCGAACCGGTTTGCATGCCTGGTGAAAATTCGCTAATAATTTACCCGCCTTCGGCATTATTATAGAAAGATCGATTTCCGGC
>CAXHHS010000257.1:0-8440 GCA_964015645.1 uncultured bacterium | reverse complement strand
CTTCGTTTCATAATCGGCTATTGTTTTATTTTTTAAAACATCCGAAACATAAAAGCCCAAAAAAAACATCGTTGCGGCTAACAAAATCAACGGAAGGGCATTTAGTTTCAAGAAAAATAGCGTTAAAGCTTTTTTCTCTTCCTGGGTAAAAAAAGACATCGCAAAACCTCCTTATTTGTGTCAAAATATTTTTTTTCTAAATAGATTATCGAATCTTTCGAGTAAAGGCTTAAAGGAATATCACATAACCTTCAAATTTATTTTATTTTACCCTACCCCTGGTAAATTCTATTTGCATATTTCACCTTTCTTTATTAATAATAAACTCAGGAAGAGGCAGGAATATTTACTGCATGGATGCGTCTAAACGCATTAATCAAATCAAACATCATTATTTTGTAACAGCCTACTATTTATCACTTTAATTTTCTTATTTAATTTCATTCTACAGCGCAAACTCTTTATATTACCGGCTTGTACAAATTTTTAGCGTCAGGGGAAAACCTCATTGGATATACAGTCGAAAATATGCCTTAAAGAAAAACTGGTAAAAATCCGTAAAGATTTATTTGAGCAAGGGAAAAAGGTGGTTTTTACCAATGGCTGTTTCGATATTTTACATCGCGGGCATGTCGAATACCTGGAAAAAGCGCGTCTACAAGGAGATGCGCTTTTTATTGGACTGAACAGCGATGAATCCGTTCGGCGATTGAAAGGCGATTTACGGCCAATCATGCCGGAAGAAGACCGCGCTTATATTCTGGCTTCGCTTGCGATGGTAGATTATATTGCGATTTTCGAAGAGGATACTCCCCTTAAACTCATCGAGGCACTTCAGCCGGATATCCTTATAAAAGGAGGCGACTACCGCGTTGAAGATATTGTCGGAAGAGAATTCGTGGAGCAACACGGCGGCAAAGTGATTACAATACCGCTGCTGCCAAATCGCTCGACAAGTAATATCATAGAAAAATTAACCGCATTAGTTTAAAAATTTATTCGCAGTGACGAGGAGAGTTTTTGCATGAAGCATTTCATAATCGCAAATGGAATTTTGCTGTTATTTTTGAATTTTGGATGCAGCCACCTTCCGTTTTTCAAGAAAGAAAAACCGCTACCACCACCGGCAGAAATTGAAGCCGTGCACCATTATCTAAACCTGGCTGAAAACCCCCAGGCTGATGATGATTCCGTAAATGTCGAGATTTATTATCTACAAGCATTGGAAAAACTGGATAGTTTATCAACTATTTATACCGATGACTCCTCGCTGGTCGTTTTACAACAACAGGTTTCGGAATCCTACGATGCTTATTTGGATTACATCACTTATTTGGAAGAAGACACCGCCTCGTTTGAATGGGTAATAAACGATCTAAATACGCTTTATGCCGATCTCGATAGTTTATTGGCGGATACCGTATCGCTGGAAAAAATTCCACTGGCTACAAACCGGAAAGTGGAAAGAGCGATCAAGTATTTTACCACCGGCAGGGGACGCAAAACGTTCCGGCGCTGGCTAACACGCGCCGGGCGGTACGAAGAAATGGTAAAAAATATTCTTCGGAGAGAAGATGCTCCACAAGACCTGTTTTTCCTGGCAATGATCGAAAGCGGCTTAAACCCGCGCGCGCGCTCCTACGCCCGTGCAGTTGGGATGTGGCAATTTATTTACGCTACCGGGAAAGCCTACGGGTTAACTTCCAGTTGGTGGTACGATGATCGTAAAGACCCGGTAAAGGCCACCCACGCCGCTGCCCGCCACTTACTCGATTTATATGAACGATTTGGCGATTGGTACCTCGCCATTGCCGGGTATAATTTTAATCCCCGGAAAATTGAAAAGCGGATCGAAAAGTATAATGTTGAAGAGTTTTGGGATTTGCCCCGGCTCCCCAGGCAAACCCGTAATTACGTCCCCACTTACCTGGCAGCCTTAACCATTGGAAACGATCCGCAAAAATACGGGTTCGAAATAACACCGGAAGCCCCTATCGAATTTGACACGGTTACCGTTACGGATTGCGTGGATTTAAATGTGGTTGCCAATATTACCAGTAGCACTTTTCGCGAATTAAAAGATTTGAACCCGGCAATTTTACGCTGGTGCACGCCGCCAGATAAAGATACCTGGCTGCTAAATCTTCCACCCGGAACCCGCGAAACATTCGTCGCAAAATATGCTGAAATTCCCAAAGAGAAAAAAATGAGTTGGGTGCATCACCGCATTCGTTCCGGGGAAACGCTCTCTACAATTGCGCGGAAATATCGCGTATCGGTTTCCGAAATCAAACGCTTTAACAACTTGAGAGGCACTTTTATTCGCGCCGGGGGCAATTTGGTCATTCCGATTCCCCAAGATAAAAAATATTATCAAAAATATTTGGCATCCAAAAGCACGCCAAGATCAACCGTTTACAAAAAGCGCAAGCCGGTAGAAAATGTACCCGGTAGAGAAAAACATATTTACAAGGTTAAACAAGGCGATTCGCTTTGGGAAATTGCTGTTGCCCATAATGTAACCATTACCCAAATTCGAAAATGGAACGGGCTGGGGTATTCGCGGTTAATTAAACCGGGGCAAGCGCTTAACATTTGGCTGCCGCCCGGGGGAGTTCAACCGAAAGATTCGCAACCGGAAATAGCAACTGCTGCTACTCCTTCATCATCCGCTCAATTTCGAGGAGGCGATTCCCAAACTGCCCAATCGAGCAAATCCACGGCTGATAAGAAAACCGTAATTTACACCGTACGCTCCGGCGATACACTTTGGGATATTGCCCTTGCGCATAATGTTAGTATCCGCGATATTAAAAAATGGAACGCGAAACGCAGTAATACTATCAAGCCCGGGGAGGAGTTGAAAATCTTTTATGAATAGCGAAATTCAAAACGAATTAAGGCCGGCGATTTTTTCCTAAAAGATGCAGTTGATAGAGGAAAAGGGTTTTATGAATCTTTAAAAAACAACTTGTAAATCTTGAGGCAAAACTATTTTGGGCAAAACTATTATTTTCTGTAGTTTTTAATAGTTTTGCTATACTTCAAACTGAAGCTCACAACTTACTCTTTGATCGACCTTGAAAATCATAACTTACAAATCATATAAAAACCGAGGAGGCCCAAATCTATGAAGAAAATTGGAATCTTATTCGGAAAGGAAAACACCTTTCCCCATGCGTTTGTTGAAAAGATCAACTCCAAGAATATCGATGGAATTACCGCCGAGTTTGTTAAAATCGATAAAGTCGTACAGGGTAAAGCGGATGGTTATGCCGTTATTATTGACCGGATTTCCCAGGATATACCGTTTTACCGCGCCTATTTAAAAAATGCCGCTGCGGATGGCGTTGCGGTTGTCAACAACCCGTTTTGGTGGAGTGCGGATGATAAATTTTTTAACAACGCCCTGGCGTTGATGGTTGGTGTAAAAGTTCCCAAAACCGTTTTGTTGCCTTCATTTGAACGCCCGACGGATACGGATGAAATGTCCATGCGCAATTTAGCCTATCCATTGGATTGGGAAGGCATTTTTGATTACATCGGTTTCCCGGCGTTTTTTAAGCCCTTTGCCGGTGGCGGCTGGAAAAACGTTTATAAAGTCAATAATCGAGACGAATTTTTTGAAGCCTATCACGACACCGGCCAATTGGTGATGATGCTGCAAGAAGAAATTCAGTTTACGGAATACTATCGCTGTTATTGCCTGGGGCGTAAAGATGTTCGTTTGATGGAATATAATCCAAAGCAGCCTTATCATTTACAATACTCCAAAGATCCGAAGCCGATTGAAGCCAAAATGAAAAAGAAATTGGAAGGAGCCGTTTTAAAATTGTGTATTGGTCTTGGGTATGATTTTAACACAGTAGAACTTGCCATCCGTGATGGAGAACCGTATGCAATTGATTTCGGAAACCCGGCCCCGGATGCCGATCTCTACTCCGTGGGGGAAGAAAATTTTGAGTGGGTGGTAGAAGCCGCGGCGAACATGGCCATCCATCGTGCACAAGTTCATAAAGACGGCGAAATGAATCTAAATTGGGGTGAGTTCGTCTCTCACGCTGTACGGCACGAACGATTAATTCCAGGCTCTCCGCAAATCGAAAAGATTTAGTGAGGAATATTATGGGAAATAAAAAATTATATACGTTAGGAATCGAAGAAGAATTTCAAATCGTTAACCCGGAAAACGGGGAATTAAAATCCCATATTCAGCAAATTATAAAGGGCACCAAGCTGCCCCGGCTTGCGGAGCAGCTAAAACCGGAAATGCACCAATCCGTGGTGGAAATCGGTACTCATGTGTGTGCAAATATTCAAGAAGCGCGCGAAGATTTATATGTACTTCGCACGGAATTGGCAAAAACGTGCAAAAATTCCGGCACTCGCATTGCAGCCTCCGGCACCCACCCGTTCTCTCACTGGAAAGATCAGGAAATTACCGAACATCCGCGCTACAAAACCATTGTGCAGGATATGCAAGATGTTGCCCGGGCAAATTTAATTTTCGGCCTGCATGTGCATGTCGGTATCGATGATCGTGAAATCGGCATTCAAATTATGAATGAGGCACGGTATTTTGTGCCGCATATTTTAGCGTTATCCACTAATTCCCCGTTTTGGGTGGGCCGGAACACCGGGTTCAAATCGTACCGTGTAAAAGTGTTCGACCGTTTTCCGCGTACCGGCATTCCCGATACTTTTGATAGCCTGGCGCATTACGAAAACTTCCTGAAGCTGCTTGTCAAAACCAATTGTATTGATGATGCCAAAAAAATCTGGTGGGATATCCGGCTTCATCCGTATTTCGATACACTGGAATTTCGCTGTTGCGATGTACCAATGCGCGCGGATGAAACCATCGCAATTGCGGCAGTTTTTCAAGCGATTGTCGCCAAACTGCATTTGCTCAGAAGGCAAAACCTGGGATTTCGGCAATATCGCCGCTCGCTAATTTTAGAAAACAAATGGCGCGCTTGCCGCTACGGACTCGATGGCAAACTGATCGATTTTGGTAAACAAGCGGAAGTCGATTGCCGGGCGCTGATTCATGAATTGCTGGAGTTTATCGATGAAGTTGTCGATGAACTCGGCACCCGCAATGAGATGAAATATGTTGAGGAGATGCTAAAAAACGGCAGCGGCGCCGACCGCCAGTTAGAGGTTTTCAGCCAATCCAATAATCTTAAAAATGTAGTAGATTACATTATTCAAGAAACACACCATGGACTTGGTGTGTAACGGTACTGATTTTACTCGCTCCACAACCTCGTTGTGGAGCGTATCATTGCGAGGCTCTGCCTCCGTAATATCCAATTTGCCCTGCAACTAAATTAATGCAATATAACTCCCTGATTTTTTTGAGGATAAAAGTATGATCTCAGAAATTAGAAAAGAATTTAACGCCCGGTTTAACCAAAAAACCTACGACGCATTTATTGATGACATACATCGCAGCAACCGCGACAGCCTGGTGTTTCGGGTAGCGGAAACACCGCTGTTTTTATCAGATAATTTAACCAACATGCTAATCGAAGCAGCGCATGATGTCACGCGGGTTGTTCGCCAGCCGGATGATCAAACAAAGGTAAAAGATGCAATCCCACCGGGAATGTCTATTGCCGGTGAAGATGATCATACGGTTTTTTTACAAGTCGATTTTGCTATTTGCGAAGATGGAAACGGAGGATTTATCCCCCAATTAATCGAATTGCAAGGATTTCCATCGCTCTACTGTTTTCAGCATTATTTGGATCGAAAAATCAGGGAATATTTCCCCATGCCGGAAGGATTTACCCCCTTCTTTAGCGGCTTAAACACCGATTCCTATAAACAATTTTTAGGCAAAATCCTGCTTGGTAATAGCGATCCGGAAAATGTAATCTTGCTAGAGTTTCAACCGGAGAAACAAAAAACCCGCATCGATTTTGACCTGGCGGAAGAGTATTGGGGAATACGGTCGGTTTGTGTTACGGAAATTATCCAGCGTGGAAATAAGTTGTTTTATAAACACCAGGGGAAAGAAATTCCCGTTGAGCGCATTTATCACCGGTTTATCTTTGATGAGCTGATTCGTAACAATATCCAAATGGGGTTTGAACCCCAGGATGATTTGGATGTTCATTGGGTTGGCCATCCTAATTGGTTTTTTAAAATCAGCAAATTTACCCTGCCGTTGATAAATAGTAAATATTGCCCCAACTGCTTTTTTTTGAAAGATTTGAGCGAATATCCATCCGATTTGGAAAATTATGTGCTTAAACCACTATTCTCGTTCGCCGGAATGGGGGTAGAAATTGATATTACAACAAACATGCTGGATTCGATTCAAGATCGCGATAACTACATCTTGCAACGGAAAATTGAATACACACCGCTCATCGAAACAATGGATGAAAAATCCAAAGCGGAAGTAAGAATGATGTTTGTTTGGGACGATGAACCGGTTCTGATCAATAACCTCCTCCGCTTGAGCAAAGGTAAAATGATGGGCGTCGATTATAACAAGAACAAAACCTGGGTAGGCTCTTCCCTGGCTTATCACTTTCGTGGTTAAGAATACTAGCTCTTGATGAGGCTGAAAAGACTGTGATTGCAAACCGAATTGTAAGTTCTTATATTAACACTGGCTTTGAAATCTCAGAGAAAAAAAGGCTTATACATGGCTGTTAATTTAGAAGAACGCGTAAGCACTTTAGAAGCGATTTTCGGCAGATTTATGGCGCAAACCGAAGCGGCAATAATAAGAATGGAGCGTTCTACCGAAGCGTTCAAAATAGAAATGCGCGATTTCAAAAATGAAATGAGTGAATTCAAAAACGAGACGCGTGCCGAAGCCCGTCGAATGAATAGACAATGGGGCGAATTAGCCAATAAAATGGGTACGATGGTAGAAGACCTGGTTTATCCCAGTATTGGACGAATTATTCGTGAAGAGTTTGATCTGGAAGCGAAAGACATAATGGTGAGGTACCAACGCAGTTTAAAGGATGGCCAAAGCAAAGAGTTCGATGTTATCGTTTTAGCGGGTGAGCTTGTGTTCCTCAACAGCACCAAAACGACTTTGCGTAACCAGAACATCGAACAATTTATTGGCGAGATTAAAATATTTCGAGAGTTTTTCCCCGAATATCAAAAGAGAAAACTTGTCGGTATTTTAGCTGCCTTAAATATTAATGATGCGCAGTTAAAACACGCTGAAAAAAAAGGTTTTATGGTATTAGGCGTGGGCGATCAAATTATGGAAGTTAAAAATCGTGATGGTTTTAAACCGAAACTGTGGTAATTTAATCGCCTATATTGGCTGTGTTTGATTAAACCCTTCTCCTAAATTCGACCCTCAAAAAGTTGTGTAGCGAATCAAAGTACCCGGAATTCTCATTGATAAATTCCGGTTTTATTTCATGGAAAAAATTTATACGCCCAGGAAGGAGAAGTGATGGAAAAGAATTTTACAAACGATGGTTCACGGGAGCAAAACTCTACGAAACGCAAAAAAAACAGAAACATTCATGATGTACCTTTTGACCCGGAACTAAGCCCGGGAGCTTATAATGCCGTAAACACCTGTTTAAGGTTACAACCGGAAGAACGGATAACAATCATAGCCGGGGAAGAATGCCGGGAAATTGCAGCAGCCCTGGTAAAAACAGTGGAAGAAGTTGGCTCGCCATATACGTTATTTTTTTTAGAAAATTTTTGTGAAAGACCTTGCCTAAATATTCCACATGATATTTTACACGATTTAAAACAATCCCAGGTAAGCATTTATGCCGCCCACGCCAAGCCAAACGAGTTACACGCCAGAACCCAGGTAACCCGGATGGCC
This sequence comes from uncultured bacterium, assembly GCA_964015645.1. Taxonomy (GTDB): domain Bacteria; phylum Calditrichota; class Calditrichia; order RBG-13-44-9; family J075; genus CAXHHS01. Next base: position 612 of record CAXHHS010000257.1, on the reverse strand, counting down.
ACGGCCCACCACCTGCGTCACGGCCACATGGTAAATATTTCCAAAGAAATAATGTTGCAGGGCATGAGAGCGGATTTTGTAAAAGTAGATGAACTTAGCAATCGCGTTTTTGAAAAGGCCAAAGAGACAAAAGTGATTCGCGCTCAATCCAAAGGCGGCACCGATATCGAGGTTCATTTTTCGCCTTTGCTCAATTGGTTAAAAACCAGCGGTATTATCACTGAAAAAAAATGGAATAATCTGCCCGGTGGCGAAGTGCTTACCTCCCCATCGCGAATCGACGGATATTTTGTAACCGATGGCGTTGTCGGTGATTACCTCTGCGATATTTACGGTGACTTGAAGGAAACGCCGCTTTACATTGAAATTGAAAATTCGCGAATCAAAAAAGTCAATTGTGATAACAAACAGTTGTTAAACGATTTCATGAAATACACTTCGACAGATGAAAATAGCGATCGGGTGGGCGAGTTCGCTATTGGTACCAACATCGGCGTTAACGATATTATTGGCAATATTTTACAAGACGAAAAAATTCCTGGCGTCCATATCGCGTTTGGCGATTCTTATTGGGAGCATACCGGGCAAACTTGGGGGTCTTCCACCCATATC
>CAXHHS010000256.1:0-8440 GCA_964015645.1 uncultured bacterium | reverse complement strand
CACAATTTCAAATTAAAATATGCCCCGCATTTTGGGATGTTTAAACACAATGCCGGTGAGGATTTGATCGATCAGCTCAAATTTATGGCAGGTCAGGGCTTTACAGCGTTAGAAGATAACGGCATGATGGGAAGGGAAATTTCCACCCAGGAACGGATTGCCAATGAAATGAGCCGGTTGGAAATGACAATGGGAGTGTTCGTCGCTTATGCGGAATTTCGCGACAAAACCTTTGTCACCAATGACAAAAGCGTGCGCGAAATGCTGGTTAAACGAATGCACGATGCCGTGGAAGTCGCCAAACGCGTTAATGCCCAATGGGCAACGGTTGTTCCCGGCGCCTTCGATATCAAATTGGAGTGGGATTATCAAACCGCCAATTGTATCGAAAATTTAAAATGGTGTGCGGAGGTCTGCGAAAAATCCGGTCTGATTTTGGTGCTGGAACCGCTGAATGCCTGGACCAACCATCCCGGCCTGTTTCTTACCAAAATTCCCCAGGCATATATGATTTGCAAATCCGTTAACAGCCCGTCCTGCAAAATCCTCAACGATCTCTATCACCAGCAGATTACCGAAGGCAACCTGATTCCCAATATCGATATGGCCTGGGATGAAATTGCCTATTTTCAGGTCGGCGATAATCCCGGCCGTAAAGAACCCACCACCGGCGAAATCAATTATAAAAACGTTTTTAAACACATTTATGAGAAAGGCTTCAGCGGCGTTGTCGGCATGGAGCATGGCAATAGCAAGCCGGGAAAAGAAGGGGAAATGGCCGTTATCGCGGCTTACGCGGAGTGTGATAGTTTTGAAGTATAAAGTTTAATACCGGAAGTAGAATTTTCATTTATGCAAGACATAAGCGATTTGCTACGAAATTCCCCCTTTGAAGGGGGAGTTTGACGATATTTCGTATTTAAAAATCTGTTAGGTTAACACGCAGGCGAAGTATCCGGATCGTAATGCAAAGTAAAAACTCTGCTTCCGGTTTCCAAATGTGAAATCGAAATGGAAAAAAAGAAAAATCGTAAGCGAAAGTTTATTCTGTTGCTGGTTTTCCTGGCCGGCTTCGCCGCAATGGTAGCCAGCCACTCCGCAATCGACTACACATCGACAAATACATTCTGCGAATCCTGCCACGTGCATCCCCATGCAACCATTTCCTGGAAGCAGGGGCCGCATTTCGATACCCAAAGCGGATTCGTCGCCAATTGTGTGGATTGCCATTTACCGCCTCCGGATAGCTCGGGATTTTTGTTAGCGAAAGTTTCCACTGGCGCGCGCGATGTTTGGGGAAAGCTGTTTAAAGATGTCGATAAAATTAACTGGCAGGAAAAAGCCGAGCGCGCGCACGCGGTAACCCACGTTTACAAAAGCGCTTGCCTTCATTGCCATCAAAACCTCTTTCCCCGCGGCCTCTCAAAAAAAGGGCAGGATGCACATTTGCACTATTCCCAAAAAGGGGATCAATTGCGCTGCTTAAACTGCCATCTGGATGTGGGGCATTTTCGCAAAGAGCGGCTGGAAGTTGCGACAGCCTTAAGCGAGAAGACAGAGAACAAAATCATCTTTACCGAAGCCGCAAAAGTAACTGATTTTATTGATTTTACGGAAACGATTCCCGGCTCGCCCATCAGTTTCGAGATGGTTGCAATCCCCGGCGGCAGGTTTACCATCGGCAGCCCGGAAACGGAGCCGTATCGCCAGGTGGACGAAGGGCCGCAGCGAACCGTGAAAGTGAAACCCTTTTGGATGGGAAAAATCGAAGTCAGCTGGCGGGAATACGAACTGTTTTATAAGCAAACCGGTGGTGAAGGCCGCAGCGGCGATCAAGTGCGCTCTGCTGAGAAAATGCCGCAGGTTGACGCCATCACCGGCCCCACGCCGGCGTATGGCAATCCGGACCAGGGATGGGGCCGCGGCGACCGCCCGGCGATTACCATGACGCATTTCGCCGCTCAAAAATATTGCGAGTGGCTTTCCCAGGTTACCGGCAAAACCTACCGCCTGCCGACCGAGGCGGAATGGGAATACGCCTGCCGGGGAAATACTGATGGCGTTTATTTTTTCGCTGGAACGCCGGATGATATTGAGCCGAAAGGGTTTTTGAGCGGTTTTCGCGAAGCGGATACCAGCGTTATCAACCGGTATGTGGTTTCCGGAATCAACGGCGGCGGAAAAACGCAGCCGCCTTCTGCGGTGCAAGAAAATCCCTTTGGTCTGAAAAACATGCTTGGCAATGTCTGGGAATTCTGTTCTGATTGGTACGCAGTAAACACTTATGCCGGCTACCTTGCCGGTAGTGTTATCGAAAATCCCACTGGCCCGGAGAGCGGATCAGCGCATGTGATTCGCGGCGGCTCCTATAAAAGCAACGCTGCCGATCTCCGCATTACCAACCGCGACCACACCCGCAAAGCCGCCTGGCAAATGACCGACCCGCAAGTGCCGAAAAGTCTGTGGTGGTATTCTGATTGTAATGACGTCGGCTTCCGGGTGGTTTGTGAATATGAAGAAAATAGCAGGTAGTAGACATTTATCGCAGTTTGCTTAACATTGATAATGTTAACTATTTTTTAACCCCGGTTATACTCAATTGCCCAACAGCGATCCATCACGACATCCAAACCGGCATCCAGCGCTTTTTGGGCCGCGGGATGATTGATAACGCCCAATTGCAGCCAAAGAGATTTTGCGCCGATCTGGATTGCCTGATCAACAATTTCATCCACATATTCCGGGCGGCGAAAAACATCGACCAAATCGACTTCGCCGGGAACATCTAACAGGCTGGAATAGCTTTTTTTACCGAAAACTTCGACACAATTCGGATTAACCGGAATGACTTCGTAGCCTTCCGAGTGCATTAGTTTTGCAACCCCGTGGCTGGGACGATACGGTTTATCGGAAAGTCCCACAACGGCTATTCTTTTATGGTTTTTTAATATTTCGGAAATGTTTTCATTTAGCTTTTTCATTTTACCTTCCTTAAAAGTTTCTCAAAAACACTTCGTTTAGATGGAAGTTTCCGGGGGACGGTTACAGCATTCGATGATTTAACGGTGAAATTGCATGGTGAAGGAAGGAAATGGATAGAAGCCTCAGGAAATAAGATTATGCTTTCGCAGCAGGTAGGAGAAATTTCTCGGGTCAATATGCAATATCGCCGCCGCTTCTTTTTTTACACCGTTTGCGCGTGTGATGGCATCTTGAATGATTTGTTTTTCAAGAAGAGTTAATCTTTCACGCAAGCCGAGTTCACTTGAAAAGGCTTTTTCATCGCTCATTAAATTGGCCATTGTAATGTTTGAAGGAAGATGGGCGGGTAAAATGAGCGGCCCTTTGGCGACAATTACCGCATGTTCAATAGCGTTTTTTAGCTCTCGAATATTGCCGGGCCAATCGTAACGGTTAATCGCATCGAGCGTTTGCGAAACCAGGTTGCGAATCTTTTTACCCATTGCCAGGTTATATTTTTCAAGGAAATGCTGCGCTAATAATTGAATATCTTCTTTCCTCTCCCGCAATGGCGCCATAAATATCGTAAAAACGTTAAGGCGATAGAATAAGTCTTCACGAAACCGGCCTTCTTCCACCGCCGCTTTCAGATTTGTTTTGCTGGCTGCGATCACCCGCACATTAACAGATGTTGTTGCAGAACTGCCTACCGGCTCAAACTCATGCTCCTCCAGAACTCGCAACAATTTTCCCTGTCCGGACAGCGGCATAGATCCAATTTCATCTAACAGAATAGTGCCGCCGTCTGCTTGCTTAAATCGCCCCTTACGATCACGAATTGCCCCGGTAAAGGAACCTTTAATATGGCCAAATAGCTCGCTCTCCAAAAGCGTTTCCGAAAGTGCAGCGCAATTTACTCTAATAAAAGGTCCTTTGGAGCGAGTGCTATAAAAATGGGTTGCTTGTGCAACAACCTCTTTACCCGTACCGCTCTCGCCCTGGATTAGAACCGTAGAATCAGTTTTTGCAACTTGAAAAATAAGCTGGCAAACGTCTCGAATATTTTGGCTTTTGCCGATGATACCCGGAAATTCACCATTCGGAATGGAATCCTCTTCCGCTGTAAGAAAATATTGGCTATCCAAATACTGTTGAGAAGATTTAAATTGTGGTAAATTTTGATCATTCGAATCGCGAACAAAAACTAATCGGAAAGAATGCTGGTCCCGGTGAATCGGGCAGGCACTCATATCAACAGAAATTGATGCGCCATCCTGCTTTTTAAGAGTTGTGCGTATTACAGCACCGCCATTAAGAGAATGAGATTCGAGAATATTAGGAGGTATGCCCTCTTCACAAGCTAACTGTTCGAATGTCATTTCTAACAATTTCGGAACAGGATAACCAGTCAAGTTTGTGGCTTTATGATTTGCTTCAACAATTTCCCTACTAACAGAATGTATAACGAAGATCGCATCGCCGGATTTTTCAACGATTGCTCTTCGCTCTTCTTGCAGTTCTAAAAATTTTTGGTGTAAGCCACGGAAAATGGAGTTTGATAAAGCGCCATTCGAATTTGTTCGCCGGTCTGTAGCAATGCGTCTATCGAACCCGTTATAATTTATTTTTCCATTGCGGCGTTCTAACCCATTGCGCCTCTCTGCCCCATTATAGCTTTCCATTTTTTCAATGCCCTTATTCACTGGTAACCCCCTTTGCGAAAAGCAGTTCAAACTATAATCTGGAATTGCTGCACGACCCAATGTTTTCAAGAACGTTTTTCAAGAGAGGAAATTTACCCAAAATCTCCCGAAAGCGGAATATTTAGCATTCCCAATACAATTTTTGTTATACAAACTGTCTGGTTGTTCGGTCGCTCTATTTCGCTAAATGATATGTAAATACCCCGCTGCTTCCTCTCTCAATGTCAAAAAAAACCGATATACAACACTTTCTCATATGATCAATATCACAAATCCGAGTAATTAAATATAATAATCACATAGCGTGATATATGTTACAAATCTATGTTTACACTATTAAATAGTGCTAAAAGTTCATTGAGCTATCAATTTAGCAGTTCTTTTTTTAAGCATTGATTTTGAGTTATCTTTTAAATGATAATTTAAGGATAAATCACTTTTTATCGCTTGAAATCCACCTCAAAGTATTGATTGAAAAATCTTTCCACTGGAAATCCCTGGATTTTTCCTTATCTTTTGTTGCGAACGAAATGCTCAAAAACCTTGTTCGAAAGATCAATAAAAACAGCTAATTATAAAAAAATAAATATGTAATGTATCGGAATACAGGAGCTAATTTAGATGGGGTGGCAACACATTTTATTTGAAACAGCAGATTTGCTTACAACAATCAACAAGCTACCGGAACGATCGGAAATTGCCGAAGAGCATAAATGGCGATTGGACGATATTTTTGCCAGCGATGCGGAATGGGAAAACACGTTTTCCCGTATTGAAGACATGACCCCCGGTTTAGGAAAATACAATCGGCAGTTAGGAGAAACCCCGGGGAACCTTGTAAACTGCCTTCGGTTGCGAGGGCAAATCGAAGAAACGTTTTCCCTGGTTTATATTTATGCCGGCTTAAAAAACGATCAAGACACTCGCGAATCCCGCTACCAGGCCTTTCGTGATCGAGCAACGACGCTGATGGTAAAAATCAACCAGGCCACTGCCTTTATCGAGCCGGAAATTTTATCTATCCCCGGTGATGTGCTAACTGCTTTTATAAAAGAAAATACGGAGCTGGCCGCGTACGATCATTACCTGAAAGATTTGCTGCGCAGCAAAGCCCACGTACTGCCCCCGGAGCAAGAAGAGCTACTGGCGATGGCCGGGGAAATTTCTCAAGGGCCTTACACCATTTTCTCTATGTTTAATAATGCGGACATCAAATTTCCCAATATTAAAGATGAGAATGGAAACGAAATTGAAGTAACCAAAGGCCGTTATCACCGGTTGATGGAATCACCAGATCGCCGTGTGCGGAAAGATGCCTTTGACGCGATGTACCATACATACGGCAATTGGACCAACACGCTGGCCGCAATGCTTTCGACCACCGTAAAGCGCGATATTTTTAATGCGCGAGCACGTAAATACACCTCTGCCTTGGAAGCCGCCCTCGACCCCGATAATATTCCGGTAACGGTTTACAACAACGTTGTTAATACCATCAATGAAAATTTAGCGCCTTTGCATCGTTACATGGCACTGCGGAAAAAAATGTTGAAGTTGGATAACCTTCGCGCCTGGGATTTATCAGTTCCGCTATTGGGAGAGATTAAATTCGATATTTCCTACGAGCAAGCATTGGAAACCATTCACAGCGGGCTTACGCCGCTAGGCGATGATTATACATCTTCTCTAAATCACAGTTTCCAGGATGGCTGGATCGATGTGTATGAAAGCAAGGGTAAACGCTCCGGCGCTTATTCCTGGGCAACCTTTGGCGCGCATCCTTATATTTTGTTAAACTACGATAGTACGCTGGATGATATGTTCACCGTTGCTCACGAACTAGGCCACGCCATGCACTCGTATTATACTTGCAAAATACAGCCCTATCATTACAGCGATTATACGATTTTTGTGGCAGAAGTCGCTTCTACTTTAAATGAAGCGCTGTTAATCGACCATCTCCTGAAAACCACCGATGGCCGGGAAAAAAGATTGTATTTATTAAATAAATATGTCGATCAAATTCGCGGTACCGTCTACATTCAGGCGTTATTTGCGGAATTCGAAAAGCTTATTCATGAACGGGCAGAAGGAGGAGAGGCGCTAACGGCAGAGCTGTTAAACCAGCTGAATCGCGAGCTTTACACTCGCTATTTTGGCCCGGAGTTTGGGATGGATGCCGAATATGATATTAACTGGTGCCGCATTCCGCATTTTTACTACAATTTTTACGTTTTCAAATACGCCACCGGTTTTTCCGCCGCTACTGCCCTTTCCCAAAAAATTCTCACTGGTGATACTACCGCCCGCGACGCTTATCTTAATTTTCTTACTCGCGGCAGCTCGGATTATTCCATTAACCTCTTAAAAGATGCCGGGGTTGATATGACTTCCCCGGAGTCGATTGAAGCAACTACAACGCTGATGGATGAATTATTGGATGAGATGGAAATGTTGTTAAAGTGAGAAAAGGATTTTTTAAAAACAAATACCGAATAAGGAATACCGAATTTCGAATGCTGAAGCGAAAACTTTATTATTCGAAAATGCCTTGTTCGATATTTGACAGTGCTAAACAGAATTATGCTTTTCTAAAACGGGCTTCGACTCCGCTCAGCCTGACTGTGCACCGAGCCGTCATAGTGAGCGGAGTCGAACTATGACACTTGTAGTCTTATTGGCTTAACACTACCCGGTATTTTATAACTTACTGATCGCTAATTCTGTCTTACCATTCATTCGTCTACTCGGTTTAATCAAAATATTTTTTTCAAGATACTGGATAACTTTGTCGGCGACATCCACCCCGGTTGTGGATTCAATGCCTTCCAGGCCCGGCGAAGAGTTTACTTCCATCACCACTGGCCCGTGATTGGATCGCAGCATATCCACCCCGGCGATATTTAGACCGGTGGTTTTGGCTGCGCGAACGGCGGTGCTTCTTTCTTCCGGGGTCAATTTCACTTTTTCCGCCCGGCCGCCCTGGTGTAGGTTAGAGCGAAAATCGCCATCCGCGCCCTGGCGCTTCATGGCAGCAACCACCTTGCCGCCAACCACAAAGCAGCGAATATCCATCCCGCCGGCTTCTTTTATAAATTCCTGAACTAAAATATTGGCATTAAGCCCGCGAAACGCCTCAATTACAGACCGTGCCGCCTGCCGGGTCTCCGCCATCACCACACCAATGCCCTGGGTGCCTTCCAGCAATTTGATAATCAAAGGCGCACCGCCGACAGAATCGATAATGCCTTCCACATCTTTTGTTGAGTGGGCAAACCCGGTCACCGGCAACCCGATTCCCTTTTGCGCTAACATTTGCAAACTGCGCAGCTTATCCCGCGAGCAGGCGATAGCAAGGGAACAGTTGGCAGAGAAAACATCCATCATTTCGAATTGGCGAACAACGGCGGTGCCATAAAATGTATGAGAGGCCCCGATGCGTGGAATAACCGCATCGTAATCGGTTAAGCGTTTGCCCTGGTAAAGCACCATCGGTTTATGGGCAGTAATGTTCATTACACATCGCAAATAATTGATAACATGAACCCGGTGTCCTCTTTTAATCGCTGCATCTAATAGACGTTGCGTTGAATAAAGCGAAGACTTGCGCGATAAAATGGCGATTTTCATGAGCATTACCCCTCAAATTTTATGATTCCTCAATAATATTTTTTAAATAAAAATCCGTTTCGGTTACCGGCAATTATTGCCCCTCAACAAACAATTGCTGATTCCGATTGAAAAAATAAACCCCAGGAGACGTTTCTCTATTAAGA
>CAXHHS010000255.1:0-8443 GCA_964015645.1 uncultured bacterium | reverse complement strand
ATATTGACCTTCTGAACATCAACCTGAACAATCACAACCTGGCAACAGCCAAAGAACGCATTCAACAGTACATGACGGCTTTAAAAAAAGACGGAACCCGGATCACGGAAAATTTGGATTTCGCCTGATTTTCATCAACATAATTTGGATTTTTTTATGATTCTATGGTAGAATTAATGATTATGGCTAAAAATGATTCCGAATAAATAAAAAATATCAACAAAGGAGGAAGTTATGGATGCTTTTGAAAAAGAAGTATCGGAAACCAAACAATGGTTTGCAGACTGGCGGTTTGCTGAAACAACCCGGCTGTATTCTGCTCGCCAGGTGGTAGAACAGCGCGGCACAATTCGACGTGATTATTCAATTGCCAAAAACGGTGCGAAGGAGTTTTATACCCTGCTGAAAGATTTATTCGCGCAAAAAAAATCGATAACCACTTTTGGCCCCTATTCCCCCGGCCAGGCGGTAATGATGAAACGAATGGGTATTCAGGGAATTTATTTAGGCGGTTGGGCAACCTCCGCGAAAGGCTCTGTTACGGAAGATCCCGGCGCAGATTTAGCCAGCTATCCGTTAAGCCAGGTTCCGGATGAAGCATCTGCATTGGTGCGGGCATTGCTGGCAGCGGATAAAAACCAAAAGTTTGCCCGCGCCAGGATGACAGAAGAAGAACGGAAGAATACCCCGGAACACGATTTTCGCCCCTTTATTATCGCCGATGCCGATACCGGCCACGGCGGCGACGCCCATGTTCGCAATTTGATCCGCCGGTTTGTGGAGGCTGGCGTTACCGGCTATCACATTGAAGATCAAAAACCGGGCGCGAAAAAATGCGGCCATCAAGGCGGCAAGGTGCTAGTCTCAGTAAATGAACAAATCAAACGGTTAAACACCGCTCGTTTTCAACTCGATATTATGGAAGTGCCGGGAATTATCGTGGCGCGAACAGATGCTGAAGCAGCGACGTTATTGGAAAACCGCGCTGACGAACGCGATCATCCGTTCATTTTAGGCGCAACCAATCTGGAGGTTCCCGGCTACAGGTATTGTTACCTGGCATTGTTGAAACGATTCTATGACAGGGGCATTCGGGAAATTAACGGCCATTTACTCTACAAAATCTCCGAAAGCGAATATAATACAGCCTATCGCTGGTTCGAGCAATCCGAAATACTGGCTTTTGTCGATGAGAAAATTGATCTCCTAAAAGACAACGCATCGACAAATATTGAAAAAATATTGGATGCCGTTATCACAAAGCTGGCGGAAACCTGGGAAACGGAATCCGGGCTTAAAACTTATGGAGAAGCGGTTGCGGATTTAATGAAATTTCATGTTGAAGAAGGCGTGCCGCTGGAAATGTCGCTTGACCAATGGCTGGAATTTGCCAACCAGGGATCTTTTACCGAGATGCAAAAAAAAGCCCGCGCAATGGGAATCGACGCTTCCTGGGATTGCGAATTAGCCGCAACGCCGGAAGGATATTACCAGGTTCGTGGCGGCATTCCTTACGCTATTGCCAAATCGTTGGCCGTAGCGCCTTACGCCGATATTATTTGGATGGAAACCAAAACCGCAAACCTGGCGGACGCCAAAGAGTTTGCCGACGCCATCCACGCCGTTTACCCGGAAAAGATGTTAGCGTATAATTTATCCCCCTCGTTTAATTGGGACACCACCGGCATGACCGATGATGAAATGCGCGCCTTCCCGCAAGAATTAGCGAAACTCGGTTACGTATTTAATTTCATTACTTACGGCGGGCATCAAATTGATGGTTTGGCAGCGGAAGAATTTGCTACCGCCCTCAACCAGGATGGCATGTTAGCCCTGGCGAAATTGCAGCGCAAACTCCGGCTGCTCGACTCTCCCTATAAAACCCCCCAAACTCTCGTAGGCGGCTCGCGGTTGGATGGCGCGTTAACCGCCTCTTCCGGGCGCACGGCAACCACCAAAGCGATGGGTAAAGGCTCTACTCAATTTCAGCATTTAGTCCAAACGGAAATCCCACCCAAATTGTTGGAAAATTGGCTGGAATTATGGACCGAACATAACCAGATTTTTCAATCCCTGAAAGTTAAACTTCGACCGCATACCGCCGGTTCGGAATTACTGGAACTGAGTGTATTTGACGAAGCAAAGACCAAAATCGCCAGCGTTATTTTTGCCACGATTCAAGACCGGCAGAAACGGAGAATTTTGTCGATCCGCGATCAAAATAACTTTGCCGAAGCCTTTCGCCAAAAACGCTTGATGACATTGATGCAATTATTTTTAATTCATCGTTACAAGTCAACTTCGGTACACTACGTCAGCCCTAATGAAAACAACCAGCGGCAAACCATCAGAATGAAAGACCTGGGAATATTTGATGAGGTAAATACTGAGATCGGACAGATTATTGTTGCGTCTGTTAATGTCGATTATGTTAAAAGGCTTGTGGATCCCGAGAAAGTGGAGTTGAAAAAACTTATTTCTAAAAACTAAAAGTTCTAATTTCCCAGTGGTCGCCGATTCGATTGGCGACCACTGGGCTGTAGAGAAAAACTGCTTATTTCTTGTAGTCGAAACCAGCAGAAATTAGATCTACCCGGCGACTCCCGCTACTACCTGCGCCAAAGCTAAACCCAAGGGAAACGGAGATACCCCAGCGCACATCGGGCATGGAAGCGACACCGAACTTCGCGAAACTTAAACTCCCTTTTAGATTTACTCCATTTTGCAGTGAGACGACCCGTTCTCCATCCCGGATGTGCACATCACGTAATGTCGCCTGTGAACCTGTCACTGCGCGCAGCATGAAACGGTCCATATTAAGCCTGATACCATCCTCGATAACCGGGGTCGGCAGCGCAAAGTGGATCCAATTGGTCGTATTCGGTTTACCGACGACCCGGTTGAAAAAACCGTAATACCGCTGACTTTCCAAGCGGCTCGGATGCTCAATCAAGGCCGCATTACCGTGAATCCAGGTCGCATTCTCAAGCGCACCCGGGCCACCATACAAACTCCGGATGCCCTGAATGTCGTCGGAACTCAAAAACCGCCGCGGGCCGCTGTAGAACGGCGCCATCAGCGCCGTGGGGTCCGTAGAGTGGCGCAGCCCAAGCGCATGACCAAACTCGTGGGCGGCGATGGTAACAAGATCGACTCCACCCCCGGGAGGCACAGTGACGGTCCATGTCTCGTGATCGTCGAAGTGGGTATCGCCTTTGATTGGATTCGGATTAGACGGAAAAAAAGCGTGGGCGAGGACGTTACGCCCGCCTGCTCCGGGACCGTCGAATGGGAACCCGTCACCATGGTCGCCTGTTACAAAGCGGATGACGATGTTTCCGCTAGTACCGTCGGCGACCCTGCGGAAGCGGAGTGGTGTTTCAGCCGACCAAAGGGAAAACGCGTGATCGATTGCCCACCGAATTGTATTTTCCGGAATATCGGTAGTGTAATTCTGAAAAGAGTAAGTGAGGTTATTTGTGCTCCATTTCCCCACTCCAGTGACGAACTCGCCAATCCCCATAACGTGCGGAACCCCGCATTGCGGGCAATTCATCTTATCCCGGGTCGCTTTATCTACCTTGCCAGTCACTTCCAGCCCGGCGAACGCTTGAAATCGTTTCAAGGCTTCAACCGTGGCTGCATCGAACTCACCAGGGGTAGCCGCCAATGGGCCATCGAGGATGTGATCCTCGGAAGTACTACGCATAAAAACCTCGTCGTGTTCAAACGGCAGATTTTTACTCTCCAGCCAACCGAACTGTTCGAGGTAGGCCTGAACTGGCCTTACGGATTTCACCTTCGATCCAACTCCTAGACCGACGGCATTTGCAGGAATTTTCTCGCTCATGATAAACTCCTTCTCACTATGGTTTAACTTATGGTTTATTATGGCTTTGGGCCATTATCTGCACACGATGCCCCAAAGTTCATTGCCATTAGCCTCATATTTGAAAGAGCAATTCCGTTACAAAAAATCCCATTTTTTGATTTTATATTCTGAGACCAAAGCAATGAAGGCAATGAAAGCAGTGGCTGGAAGTATTAGTTGTCCCAGGTTCAAAAGGCTTGCCGCTTAAATGATTTAAATATTTGCTATAAATATGGAGACGGCCAGTATATCTTTATGATTTCATAATAGAAGGATTTTTAGAAAAATTGCACGTGAATATTAAAAATTGATGTTCGGCGGAGAGCGGAAGGCTGCAGGCCTTACTTTAACCAAATCTCCGGTAAAGTATTCGCACGAAAATTTAACAGAAAGGAGAAAATACTATGCATTGCCCGCAGTGTATCGAAGAATTAAAAATTGCTGAACGCCAGGGAATCGAAATCGATTACTGCCCGAAATGTCGCGGTGTGTGGCTGGATCGCGGCGAATTGGATAAGATTATAGAGCGTTCCATGGAATCGATGGCGCCCGGCAGGAGCAGCCATGTAAGTGGCCCCTCCCCGGGGCAAGCGCCGCCGGCGGCGAATTACCCGCAACAGCAAGGCGATTATTATCACGGCAAAAAGAAGAAAAAGAAATATAAATCGATTTTGGAAGAATTGTTTGATTTTGATTGATGATTTTAGAGCAGGTTGAGGAATTGAAAAGGCTTATTTCCAAACGATGGGTAAGTAAGAAGTTGTAAGTCTGCAAGTTGCAAGTAAAATTTATTTACTTGCAACTTTGGGCTTTTTGCCAAACTCCTTGAAAGGGTAAAGCCAGTATTTTATCATCAAATCCAATAAAAAATAGATAGTACAATAAACCAGGCAAAAAAATTACAGATCAGGGAAAGAATTAATGCGATTTAGCCAGCCTTTTAAAAATCGTTCCTGGGAAGGATTATTTTCTACTATCTTGTGATAAAATTCAATTCGCCGCTGCTTGTATTGGCGATATACTTCAACGGAATCTACCCGGCTCAAAGCATTTAACGTATTTGGCCCAATGGCGCCGTCTACCGAGATATTCTCACCCATATCCTGCAAAATACTTTGCAAATATTTCGCGGCTCTTCCCGGCCCGGAGTTCACTGCAAAATCGAACATAATATTTGCCAGATCTTGCAATTCAATATCATCCCCTTTGATTTTATCCCAATACCGTGCTTTATAGATTTCGCCAGCCTGGGCATCAGTCAGGTTTTTGAGATTTTCCAGCGTAGGCGCGATTCCTAATATACTTTGCGCAGTATCCTGGAAAGTCTTCATTGTAATCCCCTTATTGGTTGCTCCGCCACGATCCAATGGATCGTCTACAAACCCACCTTCGTGTTTTAAAATCGTAGAAATAAATAGATTAAAATTTGCCATGGTAGTCGCTCCTTATTAAGTCCATATTTAAACTTATATTATAACCAGATTTTTTAACGCTTATTTACGTACCGATCTTTGTGACGCCCTGTTATGATCAATTATTCCGTTTTATCGCTCGCTTTTCGCTAATTTTGGGCAAACCTTTGTGATCCTCTTACGAGGGCGATGTATCCGATGAGCTGGTTTTAATCGGAACATTGCCTCCGGTCCCAGCAACATCCACTTTTTGCTCAGCCTTCGAAATGATGCTCGGCACCAGTTTCTCTGAAAAGCCAGCAATGAACGACCAAACTACCAGCAGCGATAGATTTTGTAGATCTAACATTTCCATCTTACCATCACTAAAGGTAAATTTCGGAAAAAATGTTCCTTCCAAAAGTTTTGCCTGAATGAAGTAGGTTAGAATTAATGCGGCCCCCAACCCAATGATTGCACGAGTCAAAATGAATCCCCAGCGGCGCTGAACTTTCAGCTCATCAAAGGTGGCTGTTTTCAACCGATCCCTCATCCCGGTAAGCATACTGAAGGCCGAACCCATCAAACCGGCAGTCATCGAAACCCCGGCAGCTTCGATAGCGGCTGGATTCCAATCGAACTCAAACCATTGTGCAATAAATGTCAGAAGCAAATTGGATAGTACAAATAAAAACACAGCTACGATAAATAGGAATCCTGTATTCCGTCGTGTTAACCTTGAATAAAGTCGCTTAAGTTCTCGAATTTGATCGTACCATTGCAGGTCGCTTACCAAACTTTTTAATAATGCACGTTTGCTTGCTTTCTCGGCGTCTTTGGCTGCATCCTGGTAATAAGCAACTGATTTCGGAGCAAGGCTGCCTTGCGCTTCTACAAGACGCCGGCTCAGCTCGATATCAAGGGTTACGTCGTCATAAAGGGGAATCAGCAATTGCTCCATATAATAGGCGTTTTCCCAGGACATATTCTCCTCGTCTTCGAGAATACTTTCGATCGTTGCCATCGATTCTGCAAATTGTTGTTTATTATGCGTATCTTTTGGAACATTACCACATTGTTTGATGTGCAAATAGTGGGCTTCCAGGGATTTGTAAAACAGCCGGGTTAACTTGCGCTCTTCCACCATCATTTTTTGGAATTCCTTTGTCGATTGAATAACCGACTGCAGCCCGCCGCGCCTCTGCTTGGGGTTTTTTTGTTCAGACATGATTCCTCCTTGGGATTTCTGTAATAAAGGTCGGGAGTTGGTACAACGACTCTATTTACACATCATCTACTGTTTTCCGGCCTTTGTCGACCGTTATCTGAACAATCGTTCAGTTTTTCCCTTATATGAACTTTTCCGATCCTCATATTTACTTCTCAAACCGAAACTTCCTCCTGCAGTTGCTTCTTCGATTTTGCCCGCCCGGTAAATTCATCCATCGTATTATTGATTCCGAGAGCGCTGATGACGGCATCAAAAATTGCAGTGGGAAAAATTCGCATCGGATAGGAAGCCATCACAAAACGGGGCATTACTAACCGCGGGTGGTTTTTGCGAATGGCGTTGACGATCCTTTTCACCGCATATTCCGGCGTCAGGATTGGCATCAATAAGGGAACGCGGGTTTTGACGCCATCAAACATCCCGGTATTAATATAAAATGGGCATACCACGGTTGTTTTGATATTTGATTTTTGTCGCTTTAACTCGAAGCGTAAAGATTCGTTAAAACCAACGGCGGCGTGTTTGGTAGCACTATAATCTACCAGGCGGGAAGTACCGACAATGCCGCCCGCCGAGGCAATCGTTACAATATGTCCGCTGTTTCTTTCGATCATCGCAGGCAGAAAAGCGCGGGTGGTCCAAAACAGCGCCAGGGCATTCACTTTAAAGGTTAGTTCAATTTCTTCGTCGGATGCTTCCTGAAGCAGTTTTCCGGTCACAATTCCGGCGTTATTAACCAGAATATCGATATGGCCGTGTTCGCTCAACAGCGCCCCGGCAGTAGACCGAACAGCGTGGTTGTCGGAAAGATCGCAAGTATATGCAAATGCTTTACTTCCGGCTGCTTGTAATTCCGTTCTCAATTCTCCCAAACTACTTTCATTCAAATCCCATAAAAATAGGTTCGCTCCCAAACCGGCCATTTTTTGCGCCATCAGTTTTCCAATACCGCTGGCAGCGCCGGTAATCAGCACGTTTTTGTTTTTGAAATCTGTCATTTTAAGTTCCTTATATTTAGAGGCTGTTTAATGATTCGCCACCAAGTCATTAAGACTCGAAGGATCACAAAGAAATAAAAAATATTAGTGAAAATCTGTGCCTTTGCGACCTGGTGGCATAGAATAGACTTTTTAAAACCCTTATAGATATTTGAGCGTCAAGTCGATAAACTTTTGCACCATTTTCGTATACGGCGGGTACATCAGTTTTAAAGGGCTGTAGTGGCTGTGTTTGAGAATACCGCGTTCGTGGGAAAAGGTTTTAAATCCGTAATAACCGTGAGAATTTCCATGGCCGCTGTTATTGATACCGCCAAAAGGTAGATTTAAATGTAAAAAGTGCAGCACAACATCGTTAATACAGGTTCCGCCGGCGATGGTGTTGGAAAGTATGTAATCGATATTTTTGCGATTTTTACTAAAGATGTAGAGGGCGAGTGGTTTTTCCCGTTCATTGATAATCGGCAGCGTCTCTTCCAAAGATTGGTATTTGATTACCGGAAGAATCGGGCCGAAAATCTCTTCCTGCATCACGGGGGATTCCAGACTGATACCGGAAAGCACCGTGGGCGAAATATAATTCTCATCATCTTTGGAAACTCCGCCAATCTCTACGGTTGCGCCTTTATCGACGGTATCATAAATCATTTTCGAGAGCCGGACATGGTGTTTTTCGCTGATGATGCGAGAATAATGGATGCTCTGCTCCCTTTCCGTCTCCGTTGCGCCATAAAATCGCTGAATCTGCGTTTTAAGGCCCTCGACAAACGGTTCGTATTTGCTTTCGTGCACCAATAAATAATCCGGGGCAATGCAGGTTTGCCCTTTGTTGATGAATTTTCCCCAGGCGACTTTTTTGCTGGCGTCTTCGATATTCGCGGTTTCATCGATGATCACCGGGGATTTTCCACCAAGCTCCAAAGTGACGGTGGTTAGGTTTTCCGATGCCGCT
>CAXHHS010000254.1:0-8451 GCA_964015645.1 uncultured bacterium | reverse complement strand
ATTCGAAGCCTGCCCCGGCCGGGCCAACGACAACGCGTTTTCCCTTGAGGTCGGAAAGTTGTTTGATACCGGAAGATGCCGGGGTAATAAACAGCGCGACATTTGGTGCCAGGGTCATCACGGCATTTACGCCGTGTTCTTTTTGCCAGGCGCCTTCCCCGCGAACGGCAAAGTAAGAAATCGCGGCGTTGGCAAGAGCAAAATCCAGCTCGCCTTTATCCAAACGGCGGATGTTTTCCTGGGTGCCTTTGGTGGCTTCGGAGGAAATTTGCCAATTAGTATCACCCAGGTTTTCGCTAACAGCCTGGGCAATCGCCCCACCCACCACAAAAAATGCCCCGCCAGGCGGCGCCGTACCGACGCTGAGGAATTTCTTTGCGCCGGATTTGGCGCTTCCATCGCTGCTATCGCCGGAAGAGCCACAAGACAGAAAAATGATAGAAATTAACAGTAGGATTAAAATTTTTACTGGGTGGTTCCGCATCTTAAAATTCTTTTTCATTAAAAAACCTCAATAGATTTACTTTAGTAAGTGCTATATGAATAATCGACACTTTTGTGAGCTGCTACTGTCAGGCTGAGCGGAGTCGAAGCCGCTCCTGAGGCAAACCCACCCTTCGACTTCGCTCAGGGTGACTGCAATCGACTCCATCGCCAAAGTGACGTTTATTTGAGTTCAATTACTCATTTGATTTTAATAGTTTAATCCTTATCCCTTTAGCTTTTATCCTTTAATCGGAGTATATAACGCTCGCAAAGATAATCAGTTACATTGAGTTATACAAATCCGAGTACCGATCACTCGTTTTTCGTTTTTTGAGAGCCGGGAATAAAATCGAAGATTACTGCGGAAATCGCGGTATTCGCAGGCGCAACAAAATGCTGAAAGATACCGGCAACTCGACCGTGATAGGCATCGATTCCGGTATAATCGCCGAAAAAGACTTCCTTGTTACATTCGAATGGTGCCAGGTCGAGGTGGTGATTAACAAACGTTTTTGCGCCATCCACACTGCGGGCTAAAATGATGTCGGTTTTAGTGCCCTCATGCCGCCGGCGGTCGTAGAAAATGATGTTGACGGAACCATCTCCCGGATCAATCGCCAGCCAGGTAAAAAACTGGTCTTTGCCGTTGCCCGCCGCGTCGTCGTTGATGCGAATGGGCGCTGACCAGGTTTCCCCGCGATCGTCGGAGTAGGCCAGCAGCACATCGGGATCGCCGTTGCGCAAATCTACCCAGTTGATGTACACCCTGCCGCGATGCGGGCCGTTACTTAAATCGACCTTCGTAACCGGGAAACCATTGCAGCGCAGGATGCCGGGAATATCCAAGCTCCAGCCGCCGGGCAACTCCCAGAGCACTTTGTCTTTGCCGAAGGTTTTACCGCCATCGAGCGATTTATCGAACACCATGCCTTTGGGGCCGGACCAGGCGACGTACACCTCGCCATCGGGGCCAACTGCCGGAACCGCTCCTTCTACCGTGTCATCGTCATCGGCGCAATCACCGCCGGAGTCGGAAATTCGAAACGGGGCATCGAAGCTGCGCCCGCCATCCGTGGAGCGCGAAAAAACGATCTGCGTGGAATCGTAGGGGAAGGGGCTGTGGTATTCATCGAAACGCGTCCAGGAAATGTAAAGGTTGCCTTTGTGAGCCGAGGTTGGCGAATTGTCGGTAATCAGGTACGGCTTGTCTTCGTACGGCCGGTGAGTGTTGATATGATCCACAACTACTACCGGGTCGTGCCAGACATCGGTGTTCTTATCGGAGCGGGTAATGTAAATGCCGTTGGCTTTCGGCTTTGTGGTGCGCAGACCGCGAAAGGAAATATAGGAGTGAAACGCGATGCCATCGGCGTTGAAGGTTACGGCGTCGTCTCCCTGCGGTCGCCAATCGGGATTGGATTCCTGGTATGTTGTCCAGGTTTTTCCGCCATCGCGGGAGTGGTAGCGCATGTTCAGCACCCGCGCCTCGTAACTTTGGCCGTAGCGGATAGCGGCACCGATAATGTTATCGGGATTGGTAGGGTTAATTGCGATCGAGGGTTCTACCGGGCGGAGAAATTCTTCTCCGCTCAAGCGCACGATGCGGTGGGTTTGGGAGTAGGAAATGCTGATGATCAACAGCAGAAATAAGGCGAGTTTCATTTTTCCTCCGGGGGTATTTTTTCAAGCTAATTTTCGTCTATTTTTCACTTTACCAAATTCTTTGAGTTTGATAGTTATCGTAATTTTTATCAACGCTAATAATCGGTATCTCTTCACTTATTGCACTTGCAATAATCAATCTATCGAAAGGGTCTCTATGATAGAATGGAAGATTTTCTACTTGTAAGATGTATTTGGTGTGGAGTGGAAGTGTATTTATCCCAACCTCTTCTGTCTTTTGAATAACGACTTCTAAAGGTTGGCTGATTTGAAGTTTTTTTATACTCAACTTAATGGCAATTTCCCAGAAACTAACTATCGAAATGCTGACATCATTATCCGGGTTTTGAAGAACGGCCAGGGCGTTTTGTGAAACTCGTGGGTCTCCTTCGAGAGTCCATATCAAAACATGGGTGTCAATCAAGTAATCCATCTACATATAATCTTTAAAATCATCAAGCGGAGCATTAAAATCCTCCCCCATATAAATAACCAGGCCTTTCATGCAACCGAATATATTCTCTCTTGGATGTATTGGTTCGGATGACGCCTCAAGTTCTCTATTTATATCCCGAACCAATTTCCTTTTCTCTTTGATAGATAAATGCTTTGCAAGATCAAGAATTTCTTTATATCCGTTATTAGCCTGTTTTTTCATTTGTTTTTCGAGGTTTAAGTTAAATTCACAAAACAACTATACATCGACAATTTGTTAAATATAAGAATGATAAACCTTACGAGCAAGTTTGTACTGAATGGGATATTGGAATTTTACTTCACATTGAATTTCCTGCGGAAGACTATTATCTTTGCCTGATTTATAATTCATTGGCAAAAAATAGATTGAACAACAAAACCTGGAGGAGTAAATCATGACCGCAATTGTAGACCTTATCGGGCGAGAAATTTTAGACAGCCGGGGAAATCCGACGGTGGAGGTGGATGTTTTTTTGGAAAGCGGCATTAAAGGCACGGCGGCGGTTCCTTCCGGCGCATCGACCGGGGAGCATGAGGCTGTAGAGCTGCGTGATGGCGATAAAGATCGTTATCTCGGCAAAGGCGTTTTAAAAGCGGTGCAAAATGTCAACGATTTGATCGCGGAAGAGATTGTCGGAATGGACACCACAGATCAAATCGGAATTGACCAGTTGCTGCTGCAATTAGACGGAACGGATAACAAGGGCAATCTCGGTGCAAACGCCATTCTCGGTGTTTCGCTGGCAATAGCGAAGGCAGCGGCGGAAGCGCTCGATTTACCGCTGTTTCAATATCTCGGCGGTGTGAATGCCAAAACGCTGCCGGTGCCGATGATGAATATTCTCAACGGTGGCTCCCATGCTGATAACAGCGTGGATTTGCAAGAATTTATGGTGATGCCGGTAAATGCGGAATCCTTTCGGGAATCGCTGCGCATGGGTGTGGAAGTGTTCCACAGTTTGAAAAAGGTATTAACTACTAAAGGCTACAATACCAATGTCGGCGATGAAGGCGGCTTTGCGCCTAATCTAAAATCGAACGAAGAGGCGCTGCAGGTGATTACCGAAGCCATCGAAAAAGCCGGTTACAAACCGGGCGAAGATATTTTCTTTGCCCTCGATGTTGCTTCCAGCGAACTGTACGAAAGTGATAGCAAACTTTACAATTTGGCGTCGGAAAATCGTAAACTAAGTTCCGAAGAGATGACAGAGTTTTATGCCGATCTCACCAAGAAATACCCCATTATCTCTATCGAAGACGGTCTTGATGAAAACGATTGGGACGGCTGGCAGCATTTAACCGCCAAACTCGGTGGAAAAGTGCAATTGGTTGGCGATGATCTTTTTGTAACCAATACCAAACGCTTGCAAACCGGCATCGAAACCAATGTCGCCAACTCCGTGCTGGTGAAGGTAAATCAAATCGGCTCTTTAACGGAAACGCTCGACTGTATCCAAATGGCCCACCGTGCCCGTTACACCACCGTTATTTCCCATCGCTCCGGCGAAACGGAAGATGCCACAATTGCCGACATCGCTGTTGCAACCAATGCCGGTCAAATCAAAACCGGCTCCGCCTCCCGCAGCGACCGGATTGCAAAATACAACCAGTTGCTGCGCATCGAAGAAATGCTTGGCGACCTGGCCGTTTTTCCTGGCAAGTCGATTTTGCGGTAACGCTGTTTTAGTTGCTGTTGAGATGGTTAAAAAACAAGTTGCTATAAATGCGTAACACGTGTCTCGTGATGCGTGTTACGTGACCTTCATTTAAACAATACGTGTTGCAGGCCTACATTCACGCAACACGTATTACGTTTTTGTATCTCCAATGAATAAAATCCCCAACTACACCCACCAGGTTGCTGCCAACGCTTACATTTATAAAAATGGCAAATTTTTATTGTTAAAGCGAACCAAACCACCGCAGATATGGGGGCCGCCCGGTGGGCGATTAACCGTCGATGAAAACCCCGATCTTGGCTTGCAGCGGGAAGTAAAAGAAGAAACCGGCCTCGACATCGAAGTTCTGGTACCGGCGAACACATGGTTCGGTGTTTGGCAAGACACAGGGTATTTGCTTTCTATCGATTATATTGTCAGACTGTTAGGTGGTGAAGTAAAACTTTCCCATGAGCATTCGGAATTTGCCTGGGTATCTTTGGCGGAAATGCGCCAGGGTAATCCCGTTCGGCTAATGCCGAACATTGGCTTTCAATTAAACGATTTTGAAAATGCGAAATTTTTGATCGATGCTTTGAAGCTCGACCTTTAGTTTTTATCTAAAAGTGTGCAAAATCAGCGCATGTAAAAGATTTTTTTTAAATAAATTGACAAATATCAATTTCCCTTAAAAATCTCCCCGGTAACTTCATTCCGTTTTTCATCGGTAACAAAAAATAAAAACACACGCAACTAAATCGAAAAGCGTTAGTATTAAATTTGTGGCATTATTATTGTATTGTGATTTGAGAAAAATTGGAAACAGAAAAAGGAGATAGCAATGAAATATGATCAAGATTACTCTGATTCTCAACTGGATGCGTTAGAAGAATTCTATGGTAAATTATCGGATGTGAACGAGGATCAAGTTTCCATGAGGGATGCCATTGTCCTGTGGTTTACGGAAGGTTATGCCGAGGAATTTAGAGAAACGTTTCTGGAAGAACAACCTGTATTAGCATAGTCAAGTTTATAGTCTCCCCCCGGTGTAATTTCTCTCTGAAGAATGGGGGAGAAATGTGTCGTCATTTTGGGTTGTAAAATTAATGGAGCATTGATGAAATTCGTTTCCCAATGCTCTATTTTTTTGGGAAAGAATATTGATTACCTAAATTATAGACATTAACCCATTTCGTAATAATTAGGTGGCGACTACCTCAATAATCTCTTCCGTAAAATTTCTTCTAAATCTCTTCGACTATCTAAAATACCATGAACGTATACATTTTTTTCTATTACCTGGTAAATAATTCGATAGGGTTTATGATAAATTTCCCGAAATTCATATACTCCAATTCTCTCAAGCTCCGGCACTGTATGCCCGCGATTTGGAAAATTCGTTAACTTTTTACATTGAAACTTTAATTTTTCGATGAGTTTTCTGGCTTGCTCTAAGGAACTATTTAACCATACGTACTCATATATCTCGAATAGATCTTCTTCCGCGTGAGTAACAATAAATACTTGGTATTTCATAATTCCTGTTGTTTCTTAATTCGTTTTTCCAAATCCTGGAATGCTTCATCCAACGGTTTTACTTTCCCGTCTTTTATATTCTTACTGCTCAAAGCAAGTATTTTTAGAAGCGCGAGGCTTTGTTGCGTTTTTTCATATTCTTTTACATCCTGAACCACTACCTTTGCCTCTCCATTTTGAGTAATAATCATCGTTTTTTGGTTGTCTACAATATCTCGAATCACTTCTGCGGCGTGAGCTTTAAGATAACTGATTGGTTTTATGGCTTCACTTGGTTTCATATTTTTCTTTCTTTTTTGGACTAAATATAGACCGGGTATAGGTCTTGTTCAAGTGTAAATTTAAACCGATTCCACTTTTCCATTTAATTGAACAACCAGCTTTCTTTGCCGGGGACGATTATCGAAATCAACCAATATAACTTGCTGCCAGGTTCCTAATTGTAAAGTTTGGTTTACAAATGGGATCATTAAAGACGGTTTTAACATGGCAGCGCGTACATGGGCATAGCCGTTGCCGTCGTGCCAGCGTTCATTGTGGTGGTAGCGGCGGTTCATTGGAATCCACTCTTCAAAAAACTCTTTAATGTCTCTTTCCAGGCCGCTTTCAAATTCAATCGTCGTTAAACCGGCGGTGGAACCGGGCACAAATACCAGCATATTACCTTCAACAAAGCTACTTTCACTTAACATACGCTGCAACTGCGGGGTAATGTCAATAATATCATTAAACCCTTTTGTCGATAACGAAAGATGTTGGGTTGCCAATTCTATCATGAGTGGTTCTCCAAAACTTTGGTTAAACTATGTTTGGTGCTTGTAGGAAGGTCCTGGCATTCAAATATATATCCTTTTTGCATTAGCGCCTTAAATATCTGAACTTCCGATTCATTCAAAAACAAGTACGGCAGGTATTGGGTGCGCCCTTCATCAAAATGAATACCACCGATGTTAATCGTCTTCAGCTTTAATCCCTTATCTGCTAATGTTTTTATATCTGCGGGGGAGCTTACTAATATCATACTGAGGTCGGAAGCCTTCAGGCGATTGTGGATGTAATCTAAGGTTTCTTGAAGATTCAAAACCTGGGCATCGCAGTCCGCGGGCGCAGCCATCAAAACAATTTCTTTTTCCCAATCGTTTTCTGCAATCTCATCGTTACCGACAATCAGATGTTTTATCGGGTAGCAGGAACCCCATCCAACCAGCACCTGCCCGTGAATTAAACGGTCGTCAATTCGAAGAATAATCGGATTGTGAGTTACCATCGGTTTTCCCCTCGCAATATACGGATTGGTACAACATTATACTCTAATCGGTACGGTGAAAATAAATGAAGCGCCACCGCGATCATTATTTTCCGCTTTGATGGCGCCGCCATGTGCTTTAACAATCAGCCGGCATATATATAACCCCAGGCCATGCCCTTTTTTTTGATTTTCATCTCCCGGTGCACGAAACAGCTTTTTGAAAATGTTCTTTAAATCTGCCCCCGGTATTCCGCCGCCATTATCGATGACGGAAATTTCCAGCAGGCGTTGGGAGCGTTGAATGGCGCGAATAATAATCGTAGATTGCTCCGGGCAATATTTGATCGCATTTCCCAGGAGATTCATAAAAACCCGCTGAATTTGGAACAGGTCGCCGAAAATAGGCGGAAGGTCAGGAGAAACTTCTTTTTTGATCTGAATATTTTTTTGATCGGCCTGAATCCAGATATTTAACAGCGATTGATCAATGGCCTCTGAAATATTAAACAGCTCTTTTTCCAGGGAAAACACATGCTGCTCGTTTTGATATATTTCGTTGATGTCTTCGACCATATCCAGCACTTGATCACCTAATACCATTGATTTTTCCAGAAAGTTTTTTTGGCCGTCGTTTAGTTCGCCAAAAGTTGTGTTCAGCAGCAACTCGATATATGACAACATGCTGTGCAATGGCGACCGCAGGTCATGGATCAGCATTGCGGCCAATTCGGTTCGCGCACGGGAGCGTTTAAAAAACTCCCCGAGATTTTCCAGAAAAGAATCGAGATGAATATTATTCCCCTCGCCGGTGTAGAGAAAATTGTTGCCAACCGGTTTAAGGCTGTTGTTGCTGCCAACATCAATAATAATGGTTTGCGGGCTAAAATTATGAATGTAATCAAAAAGCGGTTTGTAGTCAAAATTTCCCCTGGCGTTATCGACAAAACAGATGTCGTAGGGATAATCCGATTTTATTCTTCGCAGGTCTAACGTTTCCAGCGTGTAGATTTCGAAATCGTATTCCTTTAGTAATTCCGAGTAACGGTCGGTAAAATCTTTTGATGCGGAAATTAATAACGCCAAGTTCTTGGTTTTCATAGCCGGGTGTTTATTTGCCCTTAAAGTTTGCCTTGCGTTTTTCGATAAATGCGGTTGTGCCTTCTTTCATGTCATCAGTCTCGCAAACCTCTCCGAAGCAAGTTGCTTCGAGATTGATTGCAGCTTCCAACTCCATATCCATTCCCTGGTAAACGGCGTTTAAAATGGTTTTTACTGCAATTGGCGCTTGCCGGGCGAGTTTTGCTGCTAATTTTTCGGCACGCTCCATCAGTTGGTCGTGGTCTACAACTTCGCTAACCAGGCCGAGTTGCTGCGCTTTTTCAG
>CAXHHS010000253.1:0-8453 GCA_964015645.1 uncultured bacterium | reverse complement strand
TTCCGTAATTATATCCTCATTCCGCAGGCGGGTGAGCATATCGGCAGCCATACTCAGCTTACCATTTTTTCGCAAATCATAACGGTCGCTGCGGGTTATTCCGATCAGCAAAACACGGTTTTTTTCAATATGGCGAGAAAGGTAGTGAAACAACCGCAGGCTGGATTCGTCGGCCCATTGGAGATCATCGATGATCAACACAATTGGCCGCATCCGCGATATTGATGAGATCAATAAATAAATCCCCAACAGCAGGTTAGCATTCCCATCCCGGTTTGCGGAAGCTTCTTGTGACGGATCGGCTTTGAATTTGGTAGAAAATCGTTCTGTAAATTCCATCAACAGGGGAACTTTTTCGCTCACCATCTCCTTAATTTTTTGGCGTTCCGCCGGAGGCCAACCATAAATATCGCTGCTAAAGAATTGCCGAAATGCGTCAATAAAGGGGAGATAAACATCCATCCCTTCCTGGTATAAACACGCACCGTATAATACCGAGGCGCGATTATGCCTGGCATACCGTTTCAGTTGCTCCGAAAGGGTTGTTTTTCCAACACCGGCTTCGCCTTTAATGATAACCGTTTGCCCCTGGCTTTGATATGCCTGGCTAAATTGTTCTAATACTTTTTTAAATTCTTGTTTTCGACCGACAAATGCCGGAAGGGCTTTATCCTTGCCATCCGTTTTTTCTATTTTTTCCACTTCCGCGGGCAAACCGTGAAAATCCGGTGGCAACTCCACCGGTATTATCGGCGCCGGGGCTGTATTCGTTGTGAGAATTTTACTTAGAACCGTGGAGAATTTCTCCGCTGATTTCCAGCGATCAATTTTGTGTTTGTGAAGGGCAACCAGAATTACGCCATTAAGCTTTCGGCTAATTTCCGAATTATAATAGGTCGGTGGCAGGGGATCTTCGTTGAGTTGTTTAAATAAAACCTCTGCCGCGCTATCTCCCTGGAACGGTAATTGGTGTGTTAGCAATTCATAAAGAAGAACACCAACTGCATAGATATCGCAACGCTCGTCAACATCTTCATCCAATAATTGTTCGGGCGCCATATATTCGATGGTTCCCATCACAAAATTGGTATCGCTTGTGGTTTCTTTTGCGGAGCTTTTGGCGATCCCAAAATCCAATATTTTAATATTATCTTCGGATGTGACTAAAATATTATCGGGTTTAATATCACGGTGGGACATACCTTGTTTGTGAATCTCGTTTAATCCCTTAAGGATTTGGATAGCTAATTTTACACAGCGCTCAATATTGACCGCTCTATCGGTATTTATCAGCCGGTTAAGTGGAAAGCCATGAACATATTCCATTACAATAAAGTGGCCGAGCGCTGCTTTCCCAATTTCGTGAATCGTAACAACATTGGGATGCACCACCCGGGCGGCTGCACGCGCTTCTTGCATTACACGTTCGGCGTTCCCGGGGGCCTTCAAAAGTTGCGGGTGCATAACTTTGATGGCTACATTTCTTTCCAGGATGGTGTCAAAAGCCTTATAAATGACTCCCATTCCACCACTACCGATTTTTTCAACAATTTGATACTGGTTAATTTTCTCCATTATTCTTAATCCGGTGTTATAAATGGCTATCTATATGAAGGCGAATTTTCAAGATGGGTGTTGATAAGTGTCACTTTTTCTTTTATCCCTAATTCCAGGTAGCGTTCTTTTGCTTTATTCAACCATAAGCGTTTTTCACCTTCATCATTTACTACAGACGCCAAAAGCCCCATTTCGTATTCCACTTCCGCTTCGCCTAATTTGTTTTGCATAGAATTGAACTTTTTCAGCGCTAAATTTAGATGGTTGCGGGCTTCCGCGGTATTTGCCTGGTCTCTTTCGATCATCCCCCGGATTTTATAATACTCTGCCAGTCCCAACTCGTCGTTTAGCCATTCCAAAAGGCGGTATGCTTTTGCATTATATTCAGTTGCTTCGTCGAATTGTTTTAAATGAACCAGTGCCAGGGCGCGATTCAAAAAGGTTATCGACTTTAACGGAATATGCCCCATTTCATCGGACGCAGCGAGGCTTTTTCCATAGAATTCGATGGCCTTTATCCATTGTTTTTCATCGGCATACGTCATCCCGATATTATGGTAAATCTTCGCCAGGCTGGCATTATCTCCAATATTTTCGAAAATAGGAATACATTTGCTATAAAGGGCAATCGCTTGCAGGCGGTTTCCGCTGACGTTTTCCAGTGCGCCGAGGTTGTTAAAAATTTTTGCCATTAGAAAATTGTAATCGCTGGATTTTGCCAATTTAACTCCCTCTTCAAAAAATTGGCGCGATTTAGAGAAATCTGACATTTCGAAGGCAATATTTCCCAACCCGTAGTTTGCCATTGCCCGGATAAAGTTATCTTCATCATCCCGGCAGGTCAGGCATTTCTCAAAAAATTCCCGGGCATTTTCCCAATCGTTCAGTTGAAAATAAGTGAATCCTAACTGCATGTTAATTTGACACTTAAGACTGTCGTCCGCTTCGCCTTTACATAAATCCAGCGCAGTTCTGTATTGCTCCAATGCCGCTTTTCGGTAGCCCAGCGCCCGATTCGGCCAGGCAGATTTCATCAATAACCGGATGTAGTCATTTGTTGTTATATCCCGGGAGCTTGTTTCCCAAAGCGACATTGCTTCTTTAAAAAATTGTCTCGCTTCGGCAAAGGCAAAATTCGCCAGCGCCAGTTCTCCGGCCAAGCATAAATATTTAAAAGCGGATTTTTTGTCATCCGTGCAGGCGTAATGATGCGCTAATAAAAACGCTTTTTTATTCGTATCAAGCTGATCGGAATCTTCGATAGCCCGGGCAATTTTGGCGTGCATCGTTTTTGTGCGAGCAGCAGGAACCTGCCTCAAAATCTTTAAGCGAATATCCGGGTGTTTAAAATGAAAGCGTTCATTATCCACACTGTCCAGCACATCGCGGTCTTTTAGCACCAGAATCTCTTTAATGATTTTCAACCGGGAAATATTTACCAGGACCGCAAGCAATGTGTGATCGAGCGAGCCATTGCACAGGGCGGCATATTGGAGAATCTTTTTTTGAGTGGTTGAATAATCCTTCATTTGAAATGCTGCTGCCGGCGCATTATGAACTTTATTATACTGTTCGATAAGCGCCTCCCGCGATACATTTTCCCGGTTAAGCCAAATTCCCTCTTTCTGAAAAACAAATCCATGGCTGTGCAGAAGCTGCAAATACTTCAGCAAACGACCCGGTATACCCAGGGAAACTTCCTGAAGTAAATCAACAAATTGCCAGTTAAAATCCGTGCTTTTATAAATCTTAAACAATAACTGGCGAACCTCTTTTTCGTTAAAGCGATTTAAACGAATGTGTTCTACCAGCCTTTCCCGGTTCATTCGCCGCAGTATATCTTTGTAGTCGGTGTTTTTACCGTTTTTTAACTCATCATTATTCCCTTGCAAGGTCACGATAAAAAGAACTTTATGCTCAATAATATTTTTACTGAGATAATGCAGGAACTGCCAGGCCGTTAAGGAAGCGAGATGGGCATTGCTGAGTGAGATAATCAACGGTTTTTTTCGGGATGCTGTTAAAATACCTTTAATGATCCGCTGTTGTGCTAACTGGTAGCTGGTGTTTAGAGAATACAGGGATTCAGCGTCATACGTTTTGACGGGTTGATCGTGATCTTTGTCGGAAGGCGCAACAATGCCCGGCGGCGGGGGAATAACCGTGGTATGCTCGATTAACCCGGCCTCAATCAATTTTTCCGTAATTTGCCAGAACGGCTGGTAGGGCGCGTATAAAGGTGTATTATCAAAACTTTTGGAAATGAACGCTGCGCCGTTATTTAGTGATTGCGCTGCAAAGCGTTCGAGCAGCGTTGTTTTGCCAACCCCGGCTTCGCCGCTAACGATAATACAGCGACCGGTTCCTTCTTTCGCGCTGATTAAATAGTGGTTTAGCTGTTCTAATTCCTGTTCGCGGCCAGCAAAAACACCTGCCGCCGCATCATCTATTGGAAAGCCTTGAAGTGCTAAAGGGTTTGAAGAATGTACCATTTTTTTTACCATCTCTCATTTTATTCATTCGAGTGTGTAGGAAGGCCATAAATGGCCTGAGACGATTATATTTTATATTTTATCCCTATCGTAAAAGATGGGGCTAATAGAATGGTTTTTTTATAGTTATCCCCATCGTTTACGATGGAGATTATAAAATAACAGGGTTTTTAGAGACCGTTCACGGCCTTATATAAACTGAATGTGAAATTGGCTGCGCTCCTTCAAATTGCCAATTCAGCCATTTCTTGTTTCGCTCTTTCCAATTGGGAAACCGTATTTAGCTGCGTAAACAAGTTAATAGCCTGCTCGTACTGCCGTTTGGCGGATTTTTTGTTGTTCTTTTGTGTTAACATCCGGCCATATTCGAAGTGTAATTCGGCCTCTGTCAGCGGATCTTTGAATCTGCGGGTTAGCTGAATACCTTCTCGAAAATAAGATTGCGCTGTTTTCCAATCGGTTTTATTGGTATGTACAACTCCCAGGTATTTGTATACTTCGGCCTCTCCCAAACGATCTTCTATTTGTTTGTAGGATTTTAATGCTTCATTACATAGCGCTTCCGATACGGACCAATCTTTAATGTCCAGGTATATTTCGACCCGGTTGATTTTTATGGTCGCTTGCAGGCGTATATCACCAATTGCCCGGGCGATTTGGGAGCTTTTATCAAAGTGTAATTCCGCTTCCGACCAGCGTTCCAAATCTGAATAGGATATTGCCATATTATGGTAGACTTCTGCCAGGCCGCGCATGTTAGCAATTTTTTCCGACCGGGGAATACTTTCCCCGTAATTTGCCAGCGCTTCTTCCTGTTTTCCCAGGACATTTGCCAAAACCCCCAGGTTATTATAAATTTTTGCTGCCAGGCGGGTTTCGCCTTCCAGACGGGTGGCCATTTCCAATGCTTTTTGCCAACTTTCCAGGGCGTTGCGATAATCACCCTGCTCAAAATATAAATTCCCCAACGCATTATAAGCCTGGGCTTCCCCCAATTGTTCGGCGGTGGCGATACATAATTTCAAACTATCCTGAAAATATTTGAAAGCCTTCCGCCGGTTGTTTTTGATTAGATAAATGTAGCCGATCCAGCGCAGTGCTTCCGTTTGTTGGGCGCTATATTTGCCAGAGTTACAAAGGGCCAAAGCCGTTTTGAAAGACGCTAACGCTTTATCCCAGGCGCCCAAATTCTCAAAACAATGTCCTGCCCAAAGCCGAATCTCAATTTTGTCGATTTTTGATAGATCCTTAGACAATTGGTTAAAAATATGAGAAACCGAACTGTCAAGAAGCTGAATTACCAGGGAATGGCTTTCCGCTTCACTGAGTTCCGTAATAAACGTTTCAATTTTGTGGAGAACAGCATTCCACCCGGTATTTTTCGGATCAACACTCACCAGAAAATCTCGAATTTGGTTTGGGATCAATCCCCGGGAGGTGTTTTTCTTTGATCCGTTTTTTATTTTTTCCCTATCCATTATTTTTCATCCTCACTAAATAAAATTGCCCCTGTATAACCGCGAATTTTTATAACCCTTTTTTCCGGCATAAAAATAAATGGTAAAACTCAACTATGTGCCAGTGCATAGCGGGAAAAATGGTTTATTTTTACCTTTACCACTTTCTTTCTTTTATCCACTTTTCCACCCACAAGCTCCCACAAACCGGTATCTTCATTAAAATAATAAATCCTTAGTTTTTTTTCGTTAACGCCGTTGAGATCGGCCATTTTGTAGGATAATTCGATTTCAACCGGTTTTTTAAATTGCAGGCCGTGCGGCCCAAAAACCATTCCGTTTAACATGCCTTCCAATGTGTTAGAAGCCGCCCAGGTAAAAGAGATGGTATCATTTTGTGCTAAATCGTGCTTTTTAAATTTGATTTTGCTGTATCCTTTATCCCGGCTTCCGACTTTCACATCTCCGCCCCGGTTTGCTTTGATAAACTTTTTGGCATGAAATACACTATCATTTTTCCCGCCATGTTTACCGCGTTTACCTTTGAGAAGGGGCTGGAATTCAGTTGTTACGGAAAGGATGTGAATAGGCCCGCTATCCGTGAGAACCACCTTTCCGGGGTTATCATGATTTGCCGATCCATCACTTGACAATGACGATAGCGGCATTTCGTTCTCACATCCGCTAAAGACCAGGGTGAATGATAGAAAGATTAATAATGTAACGTATATAAATGGTCGCTTTTGATGTTTCACAATTACTTTCTCCTCTAATTTGAGATTGGCGATGTCATCGCTTAATCTTTCGACAGCGCATAGCGTGAAAAATGCGGAATCAGGGCATTTAATACCTGCACGATGCCATTGTGAATATCAACAATAATCCGTTCTTTTTCCATTGGTTCCCATAAACCGGTTTCCGGGTTGTCATAGTAAATATTGACTTCATCCGGGCTAACCCCGGTGAGGTCGACGCCATGGGCAACAATATTTAAAGCTGCCGGAGAATTGAAAGTAACACCATGCGGCTGAAAGGTTACGCCAATGCCGCCAACAATTTCGGTGGTTTCGATGGAAATTTCCACTTCCGCATCCTCGCTGATGCTGCCCGGCGGTATTTCCAATGAGATTTCCGCGTAGGTAAGTTCCCGGTGGGCAAAAACCGGTGCCAAATCATCGATTCTGCCTACACCGGCACTTCCGATAGAACGACCGAAGGCATTGTGTTTATTGATTTTACCAACCCTGCCAGTTCGTGTCGTCGCATATAGCTGTCCCTTGTTACCGGAACATAATCCGCTAAAATTATCCGGGCCAATCGTACCAACTGTCGTAACGTGATTGGACTCCAGGTCGATGATTTGCAGAGCGCTGGTATAGGCGTTGATATTGTAAAAAGTGCCTTCCGGGTCAAAGGCAAAATCGCCCCGGTAATGTAAAGGTGAGTTGTAAACTCTAAATAATGTCCACTTACCGGTAGTGGTATCAATGGTATAAAGCCTTTTGGATCGATTTCTCTTTACTCCGTACAGCGTACCATCCGGCCCAAAAGCCAGTTTAGCCGCTGGCCGAAAAGACGACCCGTTTGGTAAAATTGTATTGGTATTGGTTTCCGGGTCCCAGGTTGCCACCGGAAAAACGCCGTTAACCGGTTCCACACCAACATAATACAACAGGCCGGTAGCAGGGTGCATGGCAATAGCCCGGGAAGCAAACGCCAGTCGACCGGCAACTGTGGTTTGGGATAAATTATGCGGATCAATTCGATAGATTTTATACGGCGCGCGCTTGCTATTGCCATACATTAAATTGCCAGCCGCTCTGGAAGCAGTTCCGTGGGCTAAATTGAGTTTGCCGCCATTTGCCCGGGTGACCCATTTTTTCTGAGACTTCTTTTTATGAAGTGCCTGTTGTGTGTTTTTGAAACTTAGAAATGATAACTCCTTGCGCGCGGAGGAAGTTGTTGTGTCCTGCACCTTTGGAGCAAACGCTTCGCGATTTTCACAACTGCAAAAAATCAAGGCAATTGCCAGGAAAATCCACAGGGAATTTAGTCGTGGATTTGGCTTGTTGTGTTTCGATTCCATTTTTATAATCCTTATGTTTAGTTTTTTGATATTCGGGTAAAAACCTGATCATTAACTATGCGCCAGCGCGTAGCGCGAAAAGTGATTTAATTGGGCGTCGATGACTTCTATGGTGCCAGCGCCCACATCAATATTGATTTGATCTTTCAAGGTGGGTTCCAGGGCATTGGTTTCGGGATTCTCATAATAAATGTCGATGGTGCTTGTATTTACATCGTTAAAATCCACGCCAATGGCTTTGATATCCAGGATCGCCGGCTGGTCGAATTCCGTTCCATGCGGCTCAAAGGTGACGCTAACACCGCCGGTAATTTCATGGGTATCGGCGCTTAAAGTGATTTCGGCATCATTGCTGAGAGCGCCGGGGGGCACTTGCAAAGACACTCGCAAATAAGCAAATTCCGCCCCGCCGGCAGCGAGGTCATTCAAATCGGTAATATTTACTTGTCCCTGGAAAGTAGTTTTAGCGGTTGATTTATCAACAGTATAATATTTCCCATCGTATGTAGCAGCATACAACTCACCGTCATTCGCAAATGCCAAACCGGTAAAAAATTCCCAACCAAGGGAACCTAATGTTGTTATGGTATCCGAATTCGGATCGACGATCTGCAAAAAATTGAGATCATTGATATTGTATAAGGTACCGTCTTTATCAAAAGCAATATCACGGAAGCTGCCTAAAAACTTTAAAAAACTATAGGTCCTATGCAAATTCCAGTCGCCGGTTGTCAAATCAATGGTATACAGTTTCCTGGAGTCCATTGCATGTATTCCGTAGAGCGTGCCATCCGGCGAAAATGCCAATTTGGAAGCCGGTTTAAAGGTAGCACCGCCGGGAAGGATGGTGTTGGTATCGGT
>CAXHHS010000252.1:0-8464 GCA_964015645.1 uncultured bacterium | reverse complement strand
CATCTATTAAATATTTCATCATAATTAAAATCCTTATTTTTATTTTGTTTATCTTGCTCTTCGTTTATATCTGGAGAGTATTCACGCCGAAAAATCTGATCATTCCTGCGGATCAATCGCATTTTAAGAAATTCAAGCTGGCATATATTTTACTTACGCCCGCAGCGCTCGGCGTCATCGTATTCAATTATTATCCTTTGGTGCGGGGAGCGATTATGGCGTTTGAGAATTATAATATCATTCATGGATCTGAATATATCGGGTTGAGGAATTTTGCCCTGGTATTTTATGACCCGGAGTTCTGGAAATCGATACTCATTGCCGGTTACTATTCACTGCTCTATATTTTTATGGTTTTTATTCCGCCGATTTTCCTGGCCATTTTACTAACAGAAATTCCAGTGGGAAAAGTGTTTTTACGGGTTGTATTCTACCTGCCGGCGGTAATTTCCGGCATCGTAATGATGCTGATGTGGAAGAATTTCTTCAATCCAACTGAAGAAGGGCTTCTGAATCAAATGTTAGGCGCTTTAGGAATGGAGCCGGTATGGTGGCTGGGTCAAAAATCCACGGCAATGATTTCGGTGATGATTCCACAGGCCTGGGCACAGATGGGGCCGGGATGTTTAATTTACCTGGCGGCCTTAAAAACCGTTCCAGATGATTTCTATGAATCGGTTGCCATTGACGGTGGCGGTTTCCTGGACCGTATCCGCCATGTGACCTTGCCGATCATCAAGCCGCTGATATTGATTCAATTGATTTTTGCCGTCATCGGCGCTTTTCAGGCATCAGATGCCGTGCTGGTAATGACCGCCGGTGGTCCGGATGGCGCTACAAACGTCGTGGGCCTGGAAATATTTTTCAATGCTTACATGTTCCAGCGCTTTGGCGTTGCCACCGCCATGGCCTGGATATTAGGATTCATCTTAATGGGATTTACCGTCTTTCAAATGCGGCGCCTCTCGCGGTTGACGTTTACCACAGCGAGTTCGGATTGAATCTCAAAATATTTTAACTTGAAGAACACAGATAACGCGGATGACGCGGGTTAACACGGATTTTGCCACTTTTAAGATTGATCGGTGAAATCTGTATCATCCGTTTCATCTGCGCTCCATTAAAAGTAAGAAAAACGATTTACGGAATCATAAATGTCAATCATCATCCAATCCGAAAGAAAAACTACCTGGGCCAGAATGGTTGTTCTGGGTTGCTATATTCTCCTAATTATTGGCGGCGCCACAATGGTGTTCCCGTTTCTCTGGATGGCTTCCGGCTCATTTAAGGGGAAAGTAGATGCCCATGATTATGATCTCATACCCGAGTTTTTACACAATGACGAAGTTCTATTCAAACGTTATCTGGAAGAAAAATACAGCGAACGAATTCAGGATTATCAGATTGCAACAGGAGATTATGCCCCTCGATTTAAGTTGGTGGACCCACCGGTTCTGCCCACAAACCAGTTGATAAGCGATTGGGAAGCATTCTGCGATATAGAAACAGAACCGACGCGGTTTCAGCTTGGCAGTTTGGCGTACAGTGTTGGTGCCAAGCAAAAAATAATTCCCAAAAATTTACGGGAATTTCGATTATACATTAAAGATCTTTGTAATAACGATCTGGAAGTTTTTCACGAAAGATTTTCTTCCAAACTCGTGAGCTGGTTCTATCTGGAAACAAAGGCCGAACGCCTTTTAGATCGAAATTATACCCTGACCCCAAATCACAATTTAACGGAAGCCCTGAACGATTTTAAAGTTAGCCGGCATTATAGTGACCGAATCTATTTATCGGTCAATGGTGATTACCGGAACAAGTGCAAAGCGGATGACCGGTTTAAGCATGATATCAAAGAATTCAATCGTTTGAATAATACGCAATACCGTTCCTTCGGGGAAATCAACATTCCGCGAACCATCCCGGAAACGCCGGAGCGCTTTGTCTGGGAAAAATATGTACGGAAGGCTTTGCATTCCCAGTTCATTTATATCGAGCCGGAGGCCAAACCGCTTTATACAGAATTTTTGAAGGGGAAATATCGCGAGATTGGGAATCTCAACAAGCTCTATAAAACGTCGTATCAAGCGTTTGAAGAGGTACCATTTCCGGAGAAGAAGGTTTATTCTACCCCAGATGTCATCGATTATATTGCGTTTCTGGAAGATCCAAATCTTCTGCCGGTGGAATATATCTACCTGGATACACCGGAAATGCATTGGCAGACATTTCTTAGGCAAAGGTATGAAGATGTTGCCAGTGTGAGCAAGGCGCACCAGCAGTCTTATGCATCGTTTGATGCCATACCGCTGCCCCACAAAACAATGGATTATGCCTACGTTCTCAATCAATCGACCGAATTGCGGTGGCACTATACTGTCCGCAATTACCAAATGGTTTTTGACTATGTCTCGATTTATGGCCGGGGAATAATGAATACCATCATTTATTGTGCACTGGCTATTCTTGCTGCGCTGACGGTCAATCCGCTGGCAGCCTATGCCTTATCCCGATATAATTTGACCAGCCAATATAAAATCTTGCTGTTTTTTATTGCAACCATCGCCTTTCCCGGCATGGTAACCATGATTCCGAGTTATCTGTTGTTACAAGATCTCGGGCTGTTAAATACATTTGCCGCACTGGTTTTGCCCGGCCTGGCGAATGGCTACTCGATATTTTTACTAAAAGGATTTTTTGATAGTCTTCCTCGCGAACTTTATGAAGCAGCAGATATTGACGGCGCGTCAGAATTTTTTAAATTCTGGAATATCACCTTAAACCTTTCCAAGCCGATTTTGGCGGTCATTGCTTTAGGCGCTTTCACCGCTGCTTATGGAAATTTTATGTACGCCTTTGTCCTGTGCCAGGATAGTGATATGTGGACGTTGATGGTCTGGTTATTCCAGCTTCAATATCATGCCACGCAAGGCGTGCAATTTGCTTCGCTGCTTATCGCCGCAATTCCCACGCTGGTTGTTTTTATTTTTGCGCAGCGGATCATTATCCAGGGAATCGTCGTACCGGTAGAAAAATAACCTTTCATGAGATATCCGAATATTAATTCTGGCTGCATTTTTTTTAATTCTGAAAGGGAGAAAAATGACATCTATATCTTTGTCAAATAAAGTCGCTATTATTACTGGTACATCTTCCGGAATGGGGTTGGCAATGGTGCCAGTATTTCTGGAAGCCGGTGCAAAGGGGGTAGTCGGGGTTTTCCGGCGAACCAATATCCCGCCCGAATTAGAGCAATGCAAAGAAACGTTTGGTGATAAATTACAAATTGTACCGGGAGATGTCGCTGATGAATCCTGTGCCAAAGCATTTACAGAAACAGCTTTGAAGCAGTTTGGCAGAATCGACATTATGATCAATAACGCAGCGCAAAGCATTGTAAAAGCGCTCCACGAGCATACCGAGGAAGATTGGGATGCAGTGATCAACACCAACGTGAAAGCGATTTTTTGGTCAGGTAAATACGTGATTCCGGTAATGATGAAAAACGGCGGTGGCGTGATAATTAATAGCGGTTCCATTTCAGGCGAAGTTGGCATTCCCACCCAGGGCGCTTATGGTCCCTCAAAAGGCGCCATTCACCAGATGACGCGCCAGATGGCAATCGAATACGCCCCGTATAAAATTCGCGTCAATGCGATTTGCTGCGGCACAGTCGATACGCCGATCGTGCATCGTTCCGCGGAAGCTTCCGGCGATCCCGAAACCTACTGGAAAATGCTGCGCGACGGGCATCCCATCGGGCGCATTGCAACTGTAGAAGAAGTCGCCAAATTTTATCTTTACATGTCGAGCGATGACGCCAGTTTTTTTACCGGATCGATTATTATGATGGATGGGGGGTTTACGGCGCAATAAACAAGTGGCAGTGGCAGAAGCAGTGGCACTGCTGCGGAAGAAAGGAATGCCATGCTTGCTGCAACATATCTTGATGCCTATAAAATTGAAGCATTGGAAACGCCAATTCCGAAACCGGGAAAAAACGAAGCGCTTATCAAGGTTTTTTCATGCGGGATATGTGGTTCGGATTTAGCGATTGTTTCCGGCAAACATCCGCGGGCCAAACCGCCGTTGGTTATCGGTCATGAATTTGCGGGAGAAGTTGTAGAATTGCCAAAGGGCGCTGATATTGATATCAAAATAGGTGATAGTGTCACCCTGTTTCCATTGTTGACTTGCGGCGAATGTTATGCCTGCCGCCACGGATTTAGCCATGTATGCAAACACTTGCAGTTGATCGGATTTGATCGTAACGGCGGCATGGCAGAATATGTGTCTGCTCCGCTCGATATGCTAGTGAAACTGCCAGATTTTATGAGTTACGAAACCGGTTCGTTGATTGAGCCGCTGTCAGTGTGCGTGCATTCGGTGGATATGTCGCCGGTAACACCAGCCGATAATACAGTAGTAATCGGTGCCGGGCCAATTGGCTTGCTAACGGCAATGGTGTTGCAGCACCTGGGTGTGGAAAATCTCTATATCTCCGATATCGATCCGTTTCGAATTGAAATTGCTAAATCCATCGGTTTAAACGCCATCAATAGCGCGGAAGTTGATATTGTGAAATACATCGAAGAAATTACCAGTGGCGATTTTGCTGATATTGTTTTTGAAGTCGCCGGCGTTCAGGAATCCGCCCGGCAAATGACCGAACTGCTGCGCTCCCGGGGGACAATTATAAATGTTAGCGTATTCAAAAATCAGCCGGGGGTAGATATGCGGGCGATTAATTATAAAGAATTAACCGTTATCGGCACTCGCGTTTATACGATGGATGATTATCGCCAGGCAATCGAAATTGCAGGTGAATTGCCGCTACACAAAATTGTTACCCATCGTCTTCCATTGACAAATGTATCGAATGCGTTTGATCTATATTTTTCAGGTAAAAATGTCTGCAAGGTTTTGT
The DNA here is from genome assembly GCA_964015645.1 of uncultured bacterium. GTDB lineage: Bacteria > Calditrichota > Calditrichia > RBG-13-44-9 > J075 > CAXHHS01. Next base: position 3,534 of record CAXHHS010000252.1, on the reverse strand, counting down.
TTCAGAATGAAAGAGAGTTTATTTGATCAAATTTCTAAATTTTAAACGAACGTCCGACCAAAGATTCTTATCACATTTGCCAATGGTCGTTATTACATCTATTCTTCTAAGTGTGGAAATACGATCAATTTTTAGCACAGAGTCTACTCGCAGGCCGGTTTTCTGAAAAGATGTTGAGGATTTATCAATGAGAATTTCATTGGAAGATGGCTTCGAAGGTACAATAGAACTAATAGCACAAACGATTAGATCGGAATATTTATCAGCCGTCAAAGCCATAATTACAGCCGGTCGTACTTTTGCCAAAGATGGATTTGTAAAGGAGAAGTTTATGAGAATAATGTCACCTGGTATCATTGCTTTCCATCATCTTTTGAAGCAATGTAGTCCTGGTAAATATCTTCGCGAGGATCATTCCAAAACTCAAATGATTTTTCACTCAGCTTCAAAAACCCGAGGCGCTCAACCTCTTGTAAAATATCAGAATCTTTAAACAATAAAGAGACCAAGTAGTGCTTTTCTTTAGCCGGTAGTGATTTTATTTCACGGATTATTGCGTCAACAGACATCTTTGCTCCAATCATTTCAAATCGATTATAAATTAAGCGTTAAGCAAAAGAAAATCAATTAAATTAGTAGTTTGAACAATGAATAAAAATCTTTGAGATCTTTGGTTGCCACCAGCTTAAGAAAGACCATTATAAAAGAGTTTAGGATGAAATTTAGATGAAAGCCCTCATTCTAAAGCAATATAATCATTTGGTTTACGAAGACGTTGATGATCCGGAATATGGCCCGAATGACGTATTGGTAAAAGTAAAATCCTGCGGCATTTGCGGCAGCGATGTGCATGGAATGGACGGCAGCTCAGGCCGTCGCATCCCACCGCTGATAATGGGGCACGAAGCCTCTGGAGTAATCGTAGAAACCGGCACGGACGTCAAAAGCTGGTCAAAAGGCGACCGCGTTACGTTTGATTCGACGATCTACAAATTAGATGACTGGTATACCCAAAAAGGCATGTACAATTTGAGCGATGACCGTATGGTACTTGGCGTATCTCCCGGAGAATATCGCCGTCACGGCGCCTATGCCGAATATGTGGCAGTGCCGCAGCATATTTTACACCGAATACCGGATAGCGTTACCTTTAATCAGGCGGCAATGGTAGAGCCGGTGGCGGTAGCGCTTCATGCTGTAAATCTTACCCCGGTTGCGCTAAATGATACAGCGGTTGTGGTGGGCGCCGGAATGGTGGGGTTATTTGTAATTCAAGCCCTTCGGATTGCCGGATGTGGAAAGATAATCGCGGTTGATTTGGAAGCGGATCGGCTGGATTTAGCGAAACGATTCGGCGCTGATATCGGTTTGCTTTCTGATGAAGTAGATGTTGCGGCTAAAGTGTTTAACGAAACCAGTCAACGCGGTGCAGATATGGCGTTTGAAGTTGTCGGAATTTCACCAACCGTTCAAATTGCGATAGACAGTTTAAGAAAAGGAGCAACGTTGACACTCGTTGGCAATTTGGCACCATCGGTGGAAATCCCACTTCAAAAAGTGGTAACGCAGCAGCTTCGGTTACAGGGAAGCTGTGCGATTTGCGGAGAATATCCTGCGGCGTTAAGTATGATCGAGAGAGGCGTGATCAACGTCGATGCCATCCTCAGTGCAACAGCACCGCTTTCCGAAGGCGCATTGTGGTTCAAACGGTTGGCTAATAAAGAACCGGGCCTGATGAAGGTAATCCTGAATCCGTAAATCAAAAAATGACCAAAATTAAAACAGCCATCATCGGTACCGGTAAAGTGGGGCATTTACATGCCAATGCCCTCATGAACTTGGAAAATTCGGAATTTGTTGCGGTGTGTAATTGGAACCTCGAACGTGCGCAGAAATTTGCCGAACAGTATCATGTAAAGGCATTTTCTGATGTCGAAGAAATGATACACAAATGCGACGTTGAAGCCGTTACAATTTGCACCCCGCATCCGGCGCATGCATCGTCAACCATAACTGCAATAAAAAATGGGGTGCATGTGATTGTGGAAAAACCGTTGGCATCATCACTGGAAGATTGTGATGCTATGATCGATGCAGCAAAACAGGCCGGTGTAAAATTGGCCATGATCAGCCAGCGGCGACTATACGCCCCGGTGCAGCGTATCAAAAAAGCGATTGATGATGGCAAGCTCGGGCAGCCGGTTCTCGCTACGGTCAATATGCTCGGTTGGCGGGACAAAGCGTATTATGACAGCGATCCCTGGCGCGGTACCTGGAAAAGGGAAGGAGGCGGCGTTCTGGTCAATCAAGCGCCGCATCAAATTGATATTTTGCAATGGTATATGGGGCCGGTCGACGAATTGTTTGGCTGCTGGGCAAATCTGAATCATCCTTATATCGAAGTGGAGGATACTTCGCTTGCCATAATTCGCTTTAAAAATGGCGCATTGGGTAATATCATTGTGAGTAACTCACAAAATCCCGCGCTATATGGCAAGGTGGCGGTGTACGGGCAGAACGGCGCCTCGGTTGGCGTTCAAACGGATGGCGGGGCAATGTTTATTGCCGGAAGGTCTTCCATCACCGAACCGCCAATCAATGATTTTTGGAAAATTTCCGGCGAAGAGGGCATGCTGGAAAAATGGCAAAAAGAAGACAGCGAATTTTTCCTGAAAATCGATGCCACCAAATATTACCATCAATTGCAAATCGGCGATTTTTTACAGGCCATTATAGAAGATCGCGATCCGCTGGTCACTGGTGAAGAAGGCCGGAAAACAGTAGAAATTTTCACCGCCATCTATCGTTCTCAGCGCGATAACAAACCGGTAAAATTTCCCCTCCGTCCGGAGTATGATCGAGGTGACTTTGATGGTAGAAAAGGGTAAGTTTGAAATGAAAGCAATAAGGGAACAACGGTGACGACTCGCTATAATTTTACTCAAAATGATCCGTTTGATAAAACAGCGCCCATAAAATATGTCGTAGAGCAGCGGCTGTCCTCAGAGAAGTATATGCAAACGATTAAGGAGTTTGAAGTGCCGGGGGGCGGGTTAGCAATCTGGTTCCTGGGGCAAAACGGGTTTATTTTAAAATCAGATACTGGATTAATACTGGCAATTGATCCTTATTTAACCAACAGTTGCGGCCAAATTTATAAAGATACTTTCGATTTTCGTTTGGATCGCCAACTCCCTGTTTTTATTGAACCTGAAGACCTGGATGTTGATATTTTCCTGGCAACGCATTCGCATGATGATCACGCAGATCCGGAAACATTAAAACGCTGTGGAAATAAAGATACGACACTTTTCATCAGTCCCTGGGAGGGGTACGTAAAACTATTCGATTACGGAATCCCCAAAGAGCGCTGCAAGCTAATCCATCCCAATCAAACCCTGGAAATCAATGGCGCTACCGTTCGGGGAACATTTGCGTTGCCTACGGATGATTCCGATTTAAACCACATGGGCTACCTGATGGAATTCCTGTCTCTTATACACATCTGACGCTGCCGACGAGCTTCTTGGTGTA
>CAXHHS010000251.1:0-8508 GCA_964015645.1 uncultured bacterium | reverse complement strand
AGGTAGACGTACATAGTATTTTTCTCTGGAGTATCAAGCTTCAACTTGACCAACTGCCTTTATCTAACTTTATCCTGGTTATTGTCGAGGGAATTTCAATTTCCGTTTTTTACTGTCAAACTAAAGTTTGACACTCCTAATTCAAATTCCAAAAATACTTAAAACTTCCCCTTCTTTAATCCCCGTATTGCTTTTCCCGTTGGCAATTCGCAGCGTTCGAACACTGCTGCCAAAATGGTTCGCGATGTCGCTCAAGTTGTCTCCGATTTGCACGCGATATTTATAAAATTTGATATACTGTTGCGCAACGATCTTCAGTTTTTGCCCCACGCGAATAGTGCCGGAGCGCAGGCCATTCCAGCGTTTGATATTACTGACAGATACACCAAACAAATTGGCGATAATGCCTAAAGTGTTGCCTCTGGCAACTTTATACAAAAAGGTTTCGCCGGCGGCGATAGACTGTTCATCCAAAACATAAAGATCGAAAGCGGGAGGAATAGGTTCATTTGATGGTGTTGCAGCGGATGCTTCTACGATTTCCTCAATATCGCCTTCAGTTTCGCCGGTAGCCTCCGGGATATCCTCGATGATCTCGTAAGTTACTTCGCCGCTATCGGTAGCCGGGTTGCTATCAACAGCTTCAGTTGTCGCAATAATCGTTTGTGATTGCCGCTGTGGCTGCTGCCCGCCGCCATTGTTTTGTTGAACTTGCTGAGGTGCGCCATCAACCGGTTGAGTAAAGGCATCAAACCCTTCGCTAACTTTGCGAAGGATCATATCCCCAAGCGTTTCGGTACTATCGACGACTACCGGTTGTTGTTGGGGTTCGTTACTGAAGCCGGTTGGTGTTACAGGCTGCTCTTGCCCCGTATTCTCCGTATTCTGAAAATCTTCCACGCCGCGAACCGGAAACTCCCGGTTGACGCTGGTAACGCGTTGTGGTTCTGTTCCCCTAACGCTTCTATCAGCCGGTATTCGTTTGGGATAGATTACCAGGTATTCTCCCGCGGTAATGTTGTTGTTGCTTAGATTATTCCACTCCATCAACTCTTCCAGGGAAACGCCATATTCTTGTGCCAGGTTATATAAATTATCGCCCATTTTAATTCGGTGATAGATGGCGTCGTCCGGCGGAAGCGCTTCTGTCTTTCGTATCTCTTTGGGTTGTGCTTGTCGCCGTTGGGACATTTCGCTATCGACTGCTCGTGCGACTGGTTTTACCTTTGGCGCCGGAACAAACAACGGGTAATCCAGTGTGCGGGAAGGCGTATAAAGCGCATTTGGTTTTAAATCGGGATTTAAGCGGATTAACTCGGCAACGGGGATGCCCGCTTCATTCGCCAGATCCATCAATGGCATTCGGCTGGGAACAATCACAGTTCGGTAGCTGCCGGGAGTAGGAAACGGCACATCGGGAATTCCGAATTTCGGCGGATGTCCCGGTTTTGCCATCACGATAATGGCAAAAATCTGCGGCACAAAAATGCGCGTTTCCTGGTGCAAGGCATCGGTTTGTTCTCGCAATGCCCAAAAACTGCGATCTTTAAAATTCTCCAACTGTTTTAATGCCCGGCGGGTTTTGCCGGAACCGGAATTATAAGAACTGAGCGCCAGGGTAAAACTGCCTAATTCTAATTGTAAATCGTGTAAATAATCGCGGCAGGCAATGGCGGATTTTATGGGAGAATAGCGTTCATCTGTATAACGTCTGATTCGCAGGCCATATTCTTCTGCTGTTGGCGCCATAAACTGAAACATGCCCACCGCTTTGGATTTGCTAACGGCAACCGGGTTAAACCCGGATTCAATAAATGCCAAATACATGATTTCTTCCGGGAATCCTTTTTCTAAAAAATACCGGCGCAAGGCAGGGATGTATTTTCGCGAGCGGCGCAGGGCGTTTTCAAAAAACTCGCGATAATAAGGAACGGTTTGAAAGCGGCGGATGAAATATTCGATCTCCTTTACAAAATCATCCGGCAATTGAAAATTCCGCGGCTCGCCCATTTGGATGGCAACTTTGCGGATTTCCAATTGAATAAAGCGGCGCAATTGCGGATCGAAATAGGTCTCGATAGTAGAATCCGGGGCAACAAACACAGCTTCTTCACGATTTTGCAAATCAGTATAGGTTGGTGTAATGATTTTCTCAGGCGGTGGGGGAGGGGGGAGTGAGGGCGATTTTGACCCGGAAGAAGGAGCCGCCATGGTTATTGTATCAGCGTCTCCATTGGCCGCTTTTTTCTTCTCTTCCGCAGCTCTTTCTTTTGCTAATGATTTTTGAATGGTCTGAGTTTGATCGATCTCCTGTGGCGCCGTGGAATTAGTGCGCCAGGCTAAATCCTCTGCGATAATCGTATAAGTTAATCCCCGCTGGCCGGGGCGAAAATTGCGATCGAGATAATCGAGTTTTTCCGCGTTGGTGGCAAAGCGGTTTTCCATCATATCCAATATAGTCGTTAATTTTCTTTGCGCTCGATCATATTCTTTTTCGTAGTAGGCGTCTTCCATTGTTCGAATGCTACTCTTTAGCGATTTACGAAAATCGGCATTGGATTTTTTAACTTCTGCTTGGAGCGAGGATTGGGTCTCCGGCTGAACCGGAATTTCGGCTTGCGCTTTTTCTGCGGGGGGATTTTCGGCAGGTGTTTCATCCGTTTCTGCTGGAATTTCTCGCGGGGGAGAAGGCGTAAATACTTTTTTGACTGGCGAACAGCTATTTAAACCAAACATGAAAACTGCAAAAGCGAGAAGAAATCCAGTCGATTCCCACACTCGCTTTAACCATGAAAGTTCCATAGAATGCTCCCTACTTAATGAAACCGCTTAAATATAAGCAATTATTGAGATATATGAAAAAAATATTCCGCTTTAAGAATACAATCACACGAATTGGGGATTTTATTAGAGTGCTTCAATTTTGAAATTGGATCGTGATGCGTGTTACATGTTGTATTCAAAAAATCAATCACGTAACACGCATTACGTTAATTCAAACCCCGCGGAGAAACCATGATTAAATTTGTTACTACTTTCATTTTTCTGATAACATTTTCGCTGTTTCCCCAAACAACCGCCGTAGAGCAGGCTTTTCCCAATTTGAACTTTTTTCGCCCAACGGATTTGCAGAATGCCGGAGATGGTACGGATCGCTTATTTGTGACCGAGCAACCGGGGGCGGTTTGGGTGTTTCCGAACGATCCGGCGGTGAGTTCTGCGCAAATATTCTTAAACATCCAAAGCAGGGTGCTCAGCGATACCCGGTTTGGTATGTTAGGTATTACCTTCCATCCCGATTATGAAAACAATGGGTATTTTTATCTCAATTATACCGCACCCAATCCCAATCGAACCGTTATTGCCCGCTTTACGGCTAATGCCAATGATCCGAATCAAGCAGATCCCAATTCGGAATTGGTGTTGCTGGAGGTAAATCAGCCGCATAATTTTCATAACGGCGGGCAACTGGCGTTCGGACCGGATGGGTATTTGTACATCGGGTTAGGTGATGGCGGTCCTGGCAACGATCCCAACAATCACGGCCAAAACCGCCAAACGCTGCTGGGAGCGTATCTCAGGATCGATGTCGATAATCCTTCGGGCGGTTTGAACTATGGGATTCCACCGGATAATCCGTTTATTGGAAACACAGATGGCTTTCGCGAAGAAATCTTCGCCTGGGGATTCCGCAATCCCTGGCGATTTAGTTTCGATCCCAAAACCGGCTGGTTGTGGTCTGCCGGTAATGGCGAAAATCGTTGGGAAGAAATCAACATTGTGGAAAAGGGAAATAATTATGGCTGGCGCATTATGGAAGGGAACCACTGTTTTAATCCGCCCAGCGGCTGCAACACGACCGGTTTAACTCCGCCGATATTTGAATATGGCGGCAACAACACTCGCCGCTCTGTAATTGGGGGATATGTGTATCATGGCCGCAATAATCCCGAACTTACCGGAAAATATATTTACGGCGATTTTCTGCTGGGTGAAATTTGGACGCTGGAATACGACGGCGTTAATCCGCCGATCAATACTTCGATTGCATCCGGGCAGCAAAACCTGACAACGTTCGGCTTGGATGAATCCGGCGAAATCTACTTTTGCAATTGGATAAATGGTCGAATTTTCCACTTTACGCCCACTACCGGCATCGAAGATGATGGTGCTATCGTGAGTGAGTTTCAACTCAAGCAAAATTATCCCAATCCGTTTAATCCCTCCACCAATATTCGTTATAGCATTCCATCTGTAAGTGATGTTAATCTGAAAATTTACAATGTGTTAGGCCAGGAAATTCGCACCCTGGTAAATTCTGTAAAACAAGCGCCGGGCAATTATGAAGCCGAGTGGAATGGAACCAATGCCGCCGGAATAGCAATGCCTTCCGGGCTTTACATTTACCGCTTAACCGCCGGCGAGTTTGTGCAAACCCGTCAAATGATCCTGCTGCAATAAACCAAGGGGAAGGACTCTCAACCGCCCCGGAGAAAACGCCCCCGTCTTCTTCGGGGCTTTTTTGTATTTGGAATTTTATAAGTCCATCTACCCCCATCTGCACTTCTTTTATTTGTTTCTATACCCTGGTTTTCACTATATTTGAATCGATTATTGAATGAATCTAAAAAGTATTTAAATCGGATCGAATTTATGATATTACTATTATACCTGTTGATTGGTTTAACATCTCTAACATTAGCAAAGAACGCCGCTACCGTTTCCCAGGCCGAATACTGGCCGGCTGAAGATTGGAGAACAGCCAGCCCGGAACAACACAATTTAAACAAAGATAAACTGACAGCGTTGGTAAACAAAATTCATCAGGAAAATGCCTACAAAGATATCCATTCCCTTTTAATCGTAAAAGATGGTTATCTCATTTTGGAAGAATACTTTACCAGTTATGATAAAGATGACATCCACACTTTGCAATCGGTAACGAAAAGCATCGCTTCCACCCTGGTAGGATGTGCATTGCAGCATGGGTTTATCAAAAGTTTAGACCAGCCGGTTATTTCCTTTTTCCCGGAGTACCAATCCTTTGATAATTTAACTGAAGACAAAAAAGCGATAACATTGCAGCACGCGCTCACCATGCAAACCGGAATGGCCTGGTTTGGCGAATCTCACCTCGGTGCTCTAAACCGGTACCAGGGCGATAAAATGAAATTTGTGTTGGATTATAAAATGGATCGCCCGCCCGGTGAAAAATGGTATTACAATAGTGGCATCGCTGTTCTGCTCGGCGGATTGTTGAAAAATGCCACCGGAATGCGAACGCAGGATTTTGCCGATAAATACCTGTTTGCGCCCCTGGGAATTAAAGCCAGCAGGTGGAGCAGCCACCGGGACATTCCCCACACCGGTGGCGGATTGTATTTAAAACCACGCGATATGGCAAAAATCGGCTATTTATATTTGAAGGATGGTGTATGGCAGGGTAAGCGAATTTTACCGGAGGGCTGGGTTGCAGAAGCCACAAAACGGCATGTTCCCATTGCCAGCAAACGGAACGAATATACCGCCGGATATGGTTACATGTGGTGGATTTTGCCCTTCGAACGGCATAACATGGAAAAAACGGATCGCCAGGACATCTATACTGCCTATGGGTACATGGGGCAGTTTATTTTTGTAATTCCGGAATTAAACATGGTTGCAGTATTTACCGGCGGTTCAACCCGCTGGCCGGGGGAAATTCAGCCGTTTGATTTGCTTTATGCGTTCATTTTACCGGCGGCTAACTGAACCTTTTATATCATGTTGTTGAAAACAGGTTTTTTAGGCTAAGGCTAAGTTTCTTGATATCTTAGCCTCTTTCTTTAAAAGCAATATTTTCATCCGCTGGCAATATAAAAAATCTACAATCTACAGCACCTTCTCCGCTTCCTGCCTGCTGTGGGGATCGAGCGATTTTAGAGATTCAATTTCGTAGCAGTTGCCCATCGTATCTTTGATGATGCAGCGGTCGGTATTCACCCATAAAACATTTGTGCTGGGTGATTTTAAGATAAACTGCCGCTGGCCGCGATCCGTTTCAACATCCCAATAGCGATTGCCAACCTGGGCCTCGGTTTTGATGATCCTGGTAATCTTGGGCAAAAAGTAACGGTATTGCAGCTCCTCTTCAATTATTTTTCGCGTTTCCGGATCAGGGTGATTGGGTTCGGTAAGCATTGCCAATTCTTTTTTCTTTTTCGCATCCAGAATGGATACTTCCTTACCGAACCCGGTCAAAGGCCGCACCCAGGCTAATCGAACCGGAATTTCTTCACCGGTTTCGGTGTAGCGAAGAATCACTTTATCGCCTTTTCTGAATAGTTTGAATGCGCTTTTCATCAGCACCTCAATTTCAGCTCTACCCTTATTGCGTAAAAATAAAACGATAATTTTAACATGTTAAGCCTCAACGAGGCGAAATGTAAAAGCAAAGGGCAACGCCCTGGAAAAAATTATGATAAATTTCGAAAAGCCCCAACGGGGCGAAATAGAATATCAACAAAGCCCTATTTAATCCCATACATACCGTTCATCATACTCAACATTATATTTCTTCAAAAACTCAATATATTCTTGTTGAAATGTTTTCCTGCGATGGTGTTCTTTTTGATTGGCGATATATCTTTTTAACGCCTCAACATTCGATTGCCCGATTCCCAACACAGCATAACCGCTCTGCCAGTAGAAATTTTTATAAAAAACACCTTTGGTTTTGATCCATTTTGAAGAACTCTTTTTTACATTTTCGGTGAGTTTGGCAACTGTAATCTTTCGTGAAAGGATCGCCAGGCAGTGAATATGATTTTCGGTTCCGTTGATTGCCAGTGCCGGAGATTCATATTCGCGGAGGATGGAGGCCATGTAACTAAACAACTCCTTTTCAATTTCCGGTTTGATAAACGGTTGGCGATCTTTAGTGCTCCAAATATAATGTACCGGTATGCAAGCAAGACTTTGTGGCATAAATATTTCTCCCTTCTTGGTGGAAAAATGTATTTCGCCCCGTTGGGGCTAGTTTCTAAATATTTCTATAATTCCTCCAGGGCTTTGCCCTTTGCTTTTACATTTCGCCCCTTCGGGGCTTAATCCATTTTAAAATATATACCAGGGCGTCTTTTATGAGTTAACAGTAGACAAAAAAAGCAGATTTCAAATATCCCCAACTTAATGTTAAATATTCCACACCTCAGACCGTAGTTTATTTAGCTCTGACTGAGTCTGTACGAGCTTGGAAAAAATGCCATCTTTTTGCAGCAGTTCGTTGTGAGTGCCAATTTCGGCAATCTTGCCTTCTTCAACCACGATCAGGCGATTGGCATTCCTGAGCGTCGCCAGGCGATGGGCAATGGCAATCGTGGTACGATTCGTAATCAAATTCGCAATTGCCTCCTGAATGGCCTTTTCGGTTTCGCTGTCTACCGAACTGGTGGCTTCGTCCAAAATCAAAATCGGGGGATTGTGTAAAATTGCCCTGGCAATCGCAATTCGTTGCTTTTCCCCGCCCGAAAGTTCTATGCCGCGGGTACCGATGATGGTATCGTAGCCGTATTCTTTATCCACGATAAAATCGTGCGCGTTGGCCGCTTTGGCGCAGCGGATAATATCATCAAAGCTGGCATCCGGGGTTCCATAGCAAATATTATCCAAAATGCTGGCTCGGAAAATAAAGGGTTCCTGCATAACAATCCCGATCTGTTTCCGCAAATCGTGGATTTTCAACTTCTTAATGGGATTTCCGTCAATGCGGATTATCCCGGAATCGACATCGTAAAAGCGGCAGATCAAATTGATGATGGTGCTTTTACCGGCCCCGGATTTCCCCACCAGGCCCACCATTTCGCCAGGCTCGATGTGGAAATCGATCCCTTTAATCACCTCATTCCCGGCTTCGTAACTGAAATGAACCTCCTCAAACCGAATATCTCCGCGAAGGCGGTCAATCGAAACAGCATCCGGCGCCTGGTAAATCTCCGGTTCGGTATCCAATAATCCGAAAACCCTTTCTGCGCTGGCGAATGCGGCGCTCATCCAATTCAAAATCACCGTAAACCATTGCAGCGGCCCGTAAAACAGCCAAATATATCCAACAAAGGCCAGCAGATCGCCGAGGGTTAAATTGGCATCCCCGCCGGCAATGCGGTAGGCGGCGAAGAACCACAACAGGGCAACTCCCATTTGCATAATCCAGAAAGTGCCCTCGGCAAATCCCACAAAATTTCGCTCGACCCGGATGGTCGTTTTAAACAATTTCCGGTTGCCAAAGTTAAACCGGCTGACGCGTTCTTCTTCCTGGGTAGCCGCTTTTACCGCTTTAATTCCGTGGATAGATTCATCTAAAATACTGTGCAGGCTGCTCCGGCGGCTGCCCATTTGATGAAAAAGCGGAATCAGTTTTTTCCAAAACCAGCGGATGCCAAACAGAATCACCGGCACCGGCAGCAAAACCAACAGTGTTAATCTGTCTCTTATACACATCTCCGAGCCCACGAGACTCCATTGCATCGC
>CAXHHS010000250.1:0-8522 GCA_964015645.1 uncultured bacterium | reverse complement strand
GTCAGATGTGTATAAGAGACAGGCAGCCAAATCCACTTTGGTAATCAGGCCGCCATTTGCTTTCATTTCGCGTTCAAAAATTTCCGCTGTTTTGCCTTTGTAAAATCCATCGCGACCATTTGCAGCGATCCGTTTAAGCGTTTCGGTAAGGTCTTTTTGTCGCCATATTTCGCCCATTTCATAAAATGAGCCATCTGGTTTATAAAACTGTTTTGCGCTGCCGGGATATTCTTGGAATTCTTCTTTCAATTTTTGAAAATCTTTGGCGAGGTAATACGGAAGCGCAAACCCATTCTCTGCCAATTGAATCGCCGGTGCGATAACTTCTTTTATGGACATTGTACCAAATTTTTCCAGTGCCAGGGTTAATCCGGCGACGGTTCCCGGAACGCCTACCGCCAGGTAACTTTTGTGATTGAGATCGTCAATCAACTCATCATTTTCATCGAGAAACATTTTTTCGTGGCCAGCCCCGGGTGCTTTTTCCCGGTAATCGATGGTTTTGCAACTACCATCGGCAAAGTGGATGACCATAAAACCACCGCCGCCTATATTACCGGCGCTTGGATGTACAACTGCAAGTGCAAAACCGGTGGCAACGGCAGCGTCAATGGCATTTCCACCCTTTTTCAAAATATCGACTCCTACCCGCGAGGCAATACGCTGCGTGGAAACAACCATGCCGTGTTTGGCATACTCCGGCCATTTTTGGGCAATGGCACTATTACAGAAAAAAATAAAAATTAATAAAATAGGGAATTTCAATTTAGCAAATTGGCGAATATGATCCATAGACTACCTCAGTAAATGAAAGCCAGGGTTTATTAATAGCAAAACGATTATGGGCAAAACGATTCTCTACCTTACAGTTTTGCCCATAATCGTTTTGCCGTTGGATTTATAGATTATGATTTTAACAGCGATACTCCCAGCCCCGGTTCGTTAGAAATAGACATATACCCATCTTTCAGGATAAACCCGCCGGAGACGAGGTCTCTTGCCAAATCGAGGCTGCCGTCAAGATCGATGTAGCGGGTGGCAGGGCTGGCTAACGCAGCGTGCAGTGCCGCGGTAATACTGATAATGCTTTCATCCATGCAGCCCCACATCAAGTCGATACCGGCGAGGTTGGCTGTTTCGGCAATTTTTATGGCGGCATTTATGCCACCGCACTTCATCAAGTTAATATTGTAAATGCCAAAGGGCTGCGGATGGGCGGCAAACTTTAAGGCGTCGGCAGGAATTTGCATACTTTCATCCCCGGCACAGCGCCGGCGGATTTCTTCACTCACTTTTAGCATATCTTCCGGTTGCTCTTTTTTAACCGGCTGCTCGATTAATTCCAGGTCGAGATCGATGGTTACTTTAGCATACTTTTCAAGATCGGTCGGCGAATATCCCTGGTTGGCATCTACCCGGATGCCCATTTGCTTGCCAACTTTTTCGCGCAGTTTACAGGTAATTTCAATATCCTGCTCCAGGGATTGCCCGATTTTTAATTTGATAATCTTAAACCCGCGCCCTTCGTATTCTTCGGCTTCTGAAAGAGTTTCTTCAAGCGATTTAATGCCAATTGTAATTGATGTTGGCAGCGAGTGATACGCCCGGCCTAACATATCCGCTATGGGAATCTCCAAATGTTTCGCTAACAAATCGTGCAAGGCAATATCGATAGCCGTTCGAGCAGCAGGTGTATCGGGCAGTTCTCGTTCAATATAGCGGCAGATAGAATTTAACATTCGAATATCCCGCCCAACCATAAGGAGTTCCAGTTTGGTTTTAAGGGCCGCTTTACAATCGGAAATACTTTCACCAGTTACAAATTCTGCCGGAGAACCGGCGCCAATCCCAAATAACCCATTGCCGGTTTCCAGGTAAACGAAAACATTTTCAACGGATTCTACGGTTTTGTAGGCAATGGTATAAGGGCGGGTGAGTTCAAGATGTTCCGACCAAACTTTAACTTTGGTAATTCTTAAACGATTATCCAGGATACTCTCCTTTCAGGTATTTTGAATGAATTTTCGTTAAGTAATTTTTCACTCGATTAAAGTATCCAAATTTTGTAACAGAATAAAAATAAGTTGTTATTAAAATTCAACGTTTATTTTAACAAGAATTAATACTAAATTCACATTATGACATTCCGAACTTACAGCAACCCATTTCCTCCCATTTTTGAAACCCCTGTTTAGGAGCGACCAATGAGCGAACGATTGGTGTCACTCGACGCATTTCGCGGAATCACCATTGCCGGAATGATTTTAGTCAATAACCCCGGAAGCTGGAGCCATGTTTATGCGCCGCTTCTTCATGCGGAATGGCACGGCTGGACACCTACCGATTTTATCTTTCCGTTTTTCCTGTTTATTGTCGGCGTTTCTATGACGTTCTCGTTTGCAAAACAGATGGAGGTTTTGGAACGCAAAGAGATCTACTTAAAAATTTTACGCCGTACATTGATTTTATTCGGTTTAGGGTTGTTTTTAGCACTTTTTCCGTTTTTTGAAATTTCCACTATGCGTATTCCCGGTGTTTTGCAGCGAATTGCGGTGTGTTACTGTATTGCATCCATTATTTATTTGAATACCAATCTGAAACAACAAATTTGGATTAGCGCCGGTTTGCTGCTTTTTTATTGGGCGATTATGGTTTTGATTCCGGTGCCGGGATACGGAACAGGAGATTTAAGCATGGAAGGTAATCTTGCGGCCTTTGTCGATTCCCATTTGCTGAAAGGCCATACCTGGAAAGAAACCTGGGATCCGGAAGGAATTCTCAGCACGCTCCCGGCCATTGTAACCGTGCTTACCGGCGTGTTTACCGGGCATTTGCTGCGATCCGGGATGGATAAACGCGAAATCGCCGCCTGGATGTTTACCGGCGGCTGGATCGCTATTTTGGCCGGACTGTTTTGGGGAATTGTTTTTCCGATTAATAAACCGCTGTGGACCAGCTCTTACGTGGTTTTTACATCCGGATGTGCATTACAATTTTTAGGGTTTTGTTACTGGCTCATCGATGTAAAAGAAAAAAGCAAGTGGGCGCATTATGCGGTTGTTTATGGCGTAAACCCGATAACGGTGTACGTATTATCCGGGATTATTGCCCGAATTTTTATCCATATCAAATTTCCCACTGCGGATAACGCCACAATTTCCCTCAAAAGCTGGCTCTATCAAAACTTATTTCTTAGCTGGCTGGAGCCGGTAAACGCATCGCTTGGATTTGCCATAACCCAGGTATTGGTTTTGTTGGTTGTAGCAGTTATTTTATACCGGCGGCGGATTTTTATTAAGATATAAAGAGGGAGTTTAAACATTTAATGAGTATCAAAATTATAGTTCGCTTGATCGGGAAAATTTGTTTTATTACAATTCCAGTGAATGACGCTTTCAATGCTCGCTTGTAGCCTCAGAAAAGATAAGAAGAGTGGTAAGTGAAGATGGATATCGGTTTTGTCTGATGCAACGAAATATGAAGCCGTAATAAAAAAACATAAAGTTCAATTTTACGAGGTTGTCGCCGCTTTTGATGATCCTAACGGGTATGAGATGCCGGATCCTGGAAAATACGAGGATCGCTGGCTTTGGGTTGGGAGAACTCGATGGGATCGTTTGTTAATCATCGTTTACAGCGAGCAAGATTTACCTCTTTACCGAATTATTACTGCGTTTGATGCAAAAAGGAAATGGATAGATGAGTACTATCAAAGATGATAATTTTGATTATCAGGCTTATGTAAAACAAAATGCCCCGGATGCTACCGGGATTCAACGAGGAACTGCTGGTCGAAAGCGACGTTTAGAAGATGCAATATTGCAATCAACGATTCGCATCGATGATGATATTCTCGAACAATTTCAACAGTTAGTTTCGCAAAATCATGATTATGAAAGATTGATTAACCAGGCTTTAAGAGAATGGTTATCTGCTAAAGGGGTGAAAGAATTTCTCCGCGAAGAACTTCAAAATATCGTTCACCAAACGCTTTCGAAACCTGCTATAGAAACGGAGTTACAAAAAAATAAACCAAAAAGAAAGAAAACTATAAAGACAAAGAAAAACATTGCCTCCAAATAATTATTAACATTTTCCGGCCTAAATTCACTCATCAATTGCTTCACCTGTCATCTCAGGGCTTTTTAGTAAGATTTATTCAATTCCAAATGATTTACCTTTTAATTCTGAAATCGAATCGGCACAGAAATGGGCTTGTTATCAAGTAAAAAAAATGTTCTTTTGAAAGTATTCATCGCAATGCTTTTGTTCTTTTGTTACGGATGCGTCAATCATCAAGATACACCTGTAAAAACCGGCTTAGATCGCGTTCATGAATATCACAATTTATTTAAGAACAAACGAATCGGCATCATCACCAATCATACCGGGTATAATTCCGAAGGCAAACACATTGTCGATATTTTTGCCGCAATGGAATCCGTTGAGATAACCGCGTTATTTGGGCCGGAACACGGAATTCGTGGGGCAGGGGAGGCCGGCGAAAAAATTGCCTCGGAAAACGACCCGATTCGCAACATCCCGATTTACAGCTTGTACGGCAAAACCCGAAAACCAACATCCGAAATGTTAGCAGCGGTTGATATCCTGGTCTTCGACATTCAAGATATTGGCGCACGATTTTACACCTATATTTACACGATGGCATTAGCGATGGAAGCGGCAGCGGAACACGGAAAAAAATTTGTCGTTTTGGATCGTCCCAATCCCATCAGCGGGACGATTGTAGAAGGAAATATTTTGGAGGAAGCCTTCGCCACCTTTGTCGGGCTTTATCCCATTCCGGTTCGCCACGGTTTAACTGCCGGTGAATTGGCACAATTGTTTAATGAAGAAGGCTGGCTAAAAAACGGTGTAAAAGCGAATTTAACGGTTATCCCGTTAAAAAACTGGCAGCGGAATCAGTGGTTCGATGAAACCGGGTTGCGATATATCAAACCATCTCCCAATATGCCCAATTTGGCTTCCGCAACCACTTATCCCGGCATCTGTTTGCTGGAAGGAACGAATGTTTCCGAAGGGCGAGGCACGGAAATCCCTTTTCAAATTCTCGGTGCGCCCTGGATCGATCAAACGCAATTGGCAGCGAAACTAAATGATCTTCAGCTCCCCGGCGTGGCTTTTCGCGATACGGTTTTTACGCCGGTTTCTATTTCCGGTGCGTCAACCAACCCCAAACATCGCAATAAAATTTGCGGTGGGGTGTTTGTGGCGGTGAAAAATCGCGAAGCCTATCAATCGTATTTAACCGGTATTCATATTGTCAATACTATCCATAAACTTTATCCTGATAGCCTCAAATGGCGTATCAAACATTTTGATCGTTTGTGTGGAACCGCTGCAGTTCGCGAAACGATTCAAGGCAGTGGGAATATCGATAGTCTTATAACATCATGGGAAGAGCAGTTTTCATCGTTTATGAAAACTCGAAAGAAGTATTTGATTTATGAATAACTAAGAATGTTTTCAAAACCGGGAAAACCAACATGGCGAATATCTTCATCTTGTTTTTTTCCACGTTAATATTGTTTGGCAAAGTAACGACACTTTCTCCCTCTGAGACAGATTTATCACAGAAATTGGATGTCCTGGCGAAAAATTTCCGCGGCGATGTGGGAATTTACGCAAAACATCTCAAAACCGGCGAAACATTCGAGATAAACGCTGATAGCCTCTTCCCCACAGCCAGCATGATTAAAGTGCCGATTATGTTAGCGATGTTCAATCGAATTGAAAAAGGCGAATTGGAATACAAAGCAGAGCTTGCCTGGTATGCGGATTCCATTAATTACCCCTATGATGGCGGCATCTTATGGTCTTATCAAGAAGGCAAGAAAATCTCCCTTGACAAACTAATTTCATTGATGATAACGTACAGCGATAATCACGCCAGCCTCTGGTTGCAAAAACTTGCCGGAAGCGGCACTGCCATCAATGATTGGCTTGATACGCATGGGTTTAAAAATACCCGAGTTAATTCCCGAACCGAAGGCCGCGACGAAGGATATCGCAAATACGGGTGGGGACAAACATCTCCCCGGGAAATGGCTGAGCTTCTGGTGATGATTCGGGAAGAAAAGGCGGTTTCTCCCGCTGCCAGCCAGGAGATGTACCGCGTTCTCACCCGCCCCTATTGGACCGGAGAAGCCATATCTCAGATTCCGCCCTACGTACAAGCTGCTTGTAAAAATGGCTCTGTGAGCCGATCCCGTTCGGAAGTTGTACTGGTAAACGCACCCTCCGGTGATTATGTGTTTTGTGTGATCACCAAAAATCAGTTAGATCAAAGTTGGGATTATGAGAATGAAGGGGATGTTCTTATCCGCAATGTATCACGGCTATTGTGGGAGTATTTTGAACCGGAATCAGATTGGCTACAGGCGGAAAACAGTGAAAATTATCGATAATATGCGACATAATTTTCGCGGCTTAAAATTCTCCCAAAACTGTGTTCAGAAAAGAGGGGAAGAGTATAAAAATTCCCCTCCTTACAAAGGAGGGGACAGCATCGTGACGCGTCCAGCGAACGATGCAGGGGTGGTTGTACATAGTCAACGCTTTCAACCACTTCTGATTTGTCAGGTGGGGAATTTATCACACATTTTTCTTCTATATCTATTGTTGCTGGTGTTTGCTAATAGTTGTTCAAGTTCTCTCCACGACACGATCAAAAAGGAGTATAATCTTACCCGGGTGGATAAACCCATTCTCAATGCTTACGCTGCTGCCCATGTGGTCTTGCAACATTGTATTCGCAGCCAAATGCCGGTAAAAGCCCATCCCAGGACTAAACTTGATACGGTTATTGTTGATCCGAACCGGAAAAAACTCACCATAAAATATACTGCGCACTTCGGCTACGTTCCGCTGCGAGAAGACGATGTTTCCGAGGTTTACACCGCGCTTAAAACCCAATTAGGGAAATCGTTTAGCGATTTTACGATTGGCGTGTATGCCGGTAATTACCAAATCGAACAACTGGTTCCCAATTTCTATCGCCAAAACCGCCGGGATTATGATGAATCACGAATGCCGAGAAAAGAGAGTCGCGGTGCGCCGATTGTCAAAAATATCAGCAAGCCCTGGCGGCCGGAAAGGGGATTATTTAATCGCAACATTGCCCTTTGGCCCAGCCACGGCTGGTATTATGAACCGCAGCGGAAACGCTGGGAATGGCAACGCGCCCGGGTGTTTCAAACCGTCGAGGATTTGCTGCCAATGGCGTTTGTCGTTCCGTATTTGATACCTATGTTGGAAAACGCCGGCGCAACCGTATTTCAGCCACGAGAACGCGATTTACAAACACATGAGGTGATTGTCGATAATGATTCTTCCCTGTTCACCAGCGATTATTTTGAAACATCCAGCACAGATTCCGGCAATTGGCTGCCAGCCAAAAAACCGGGTTTTGCCATCGGAAAACCGCCATATAGCGAGGGTATAACTCCTTTTAATTCAGGGAGTTACAAATTTATTAAAAGCGATACGATGGCTTCATCCAAAATCACCTGGATTCCGGAAATCCCTGAAGCCGGGTATTACGCAGTTTACATTTCTTATAAATCATTTCCCGGAAGTGTGGATGATGCGCAGTATATTGTTTATCATAGCGGCGGCAAAACCGAATTTCGAGTAAACCAGAAAATCGGCGGCGGAACCTGGGTGTACCTGGGGAAATTTCATTTTTTAAAAGGCAAAAACCCCGATTTTGGAAAAGTCTCATTAACCAATCAAAGCAAAACGACCGGGGGCGTGATTACGGCAGACGCCGTTCGCTTTGGCGGCGGCATGGGAAATGTTTCGCGGGAAGGCAAAATCAGCGGGCGCCCGCGCTACATGGAAGGCGCACGCTACTACATGCAATACGCCGGTATGCCGAATACACTGGTGTACAACGTTACCGAAAATCCGTTCGGCGATTACAAGGATGATTATCAAGGCAGGGGAGAGTGGGTCAATTATTTGAAAGGCGCGCCTTTTGGCCCTAACAAAAAACGCGATACGCCGGGGCTAAGAATTCCCATCGATCTATCCCTGGCATTCCACACCGATGCCGGAGCCACGCAAAACGATACAACCATCGGCACTTTGATGATTTACAGCACTACCGATAGCGACTCCAATATTGTGTTTCCCGATGGAACATCTCGCCTGGCAAACCGCGATCTTGGCGACATTATGCAAACGCAAATTGCCGATGATTTACGCGAAAAATACGATCCGAACTGGAATCGCCGGTTTCTTTGGGATGCACGTTACAGCGAAGCTTTTCGGTTGAATGTGCCGGCGGTTTTGTTAGAGTTATTATCGCATCATAATTTTCAAGATATGAAATTTGCTCTCGATCCCCGCTTTCGCTTCGACGCCAGCCGGGCAATTTATAAATCGATGCTAAAATTTATCACCGCCCAAAACGATGAAGAATTTGTAGTGCAACCGCTGCCGGTAACACATCTTAGCGCGGAATTTTCAGGGGAAAACAGCGTAACATTGCGCTGGAA
>CAXHHS010000249.1:0-8544 GCA_964015645.1 uncultured bacterium | reverse complement strand
CCCATCCAGGTTGTTGTTATAAGTGCAAGAAAAATAATAGGCTTAACCTTCATTTAATTTCCTTTAGGGAGCTGGGTTTTGTTTAATTACAGCGTAGTAGGGATACCCGTTTCGAATGAGTTCTACATAAATTATCTCACCGGCGGTTTCCGCTAACAGTTGATATTTCTCTTTAAAGTCTTCGCTGCTTTCTACCCGGTTGCTGTTGATGATGCGGATAACATCGCCGCTGCGAATTTTGGATGCTTCGCTGGGGCTGCCCGGTTTTACACTGGTTACATACACGCCTTCAAAATCCGGTAAATTCTGAATTCGATAAATGTGCCAGGAAAGCCCTTTGACGACCATGCCCCACTTTTCCGCTTCAAATTCCGGTTCTTCTACCAGCGGCTCTTCAATTGTTTTGATGTTGATTTTTTTGATCTTTTTATTCCGCCAAACTTGCAGCGGAATTTTTTGGTCGATTGGCAGGCTTGCGATAATTTTGCGGATACTGGGCAGATTCTCTTCATAAATAACGTTGATATCATCACCATCAATCTTTTGAATCACGTCTCCGGGGCGGACGCCGGCTTTTTCCGCGGGAGAATTTTTTTCGACATGCGACACAAGAACGCCGTTAAAATCGGGCATTCCCAGGTATTCGCGCAAATCTTTAATTTCTTGAAATTCCATTCCCAACCAGGCACGCCGTACTTCGCTGCCTTCAATAATCTCTTCGGAAACTTCTTTCACCAGGTTAATGGGAATAGCAAAACCGAGGTTTTCGGCGAAAAACACCGCACGGGCATTAATGCCGATAACTTCGCCAAAAAGATTGATCAACGGCCCGCCGCTATTGCCGGGGTTGATGGCGGCATCGGTTTGAATCCACAAGTTATAAGGTGAAATCATACTGCCACGATCGGGAAAATAGCGGTCGATGGAGCTGATAACGCCCATAGATACCGAGCGCGAAAGCCCCAACGGGCTGCCCAGGGCCAAAACAATTTGCCCTACTTGTAAACTGTCGGAATCTCCCAACTCTGCAAAGGAAAGATCTTGCGGATCGCTTAATTCCTCGATGTTTAATTTAAGGACAGCGATATCGGTGGATGGATCGCTGCCGATTACACGGGCGGTAATTCTTTCTTTATTGGAAAGTGTGCACCAAACTTTTTCCGCATTGGCGGCGACATGGTGGTTGGTGAGCACATAACCGGCTTCGGAAAAAATAACCCCGCTGCCGGTTACCAGGGCATGTTGTTTTTCGCCGCGGGTATAAATTTTGATAATCGGTTCGACATGCACCAGGGCGGGCAATACTTTATCGCGAGCAAAAAAGATTTGATCCTGAAGGGCATTTTGTGTAGCTTGGGCAGCAATTCCCAGTGGCAGGCACAGGAATAGAATATAGAACAAACACCTCATAAATAACCTTTCGCATTTTGCAAATATTTAATATAACATACTCTTATCTCAGAAGCTAAGCGTTTTTCCATTATGGATTTATCAATCGTTATTCCGGCGTATAATGAAGCTGCAAAAATTCGCAGCGATATAAAAGCTGCCGCTGCTTTTTTAAAAAAACATCAAATTAGCGGAGAGATTATTATTGTGGATGATGGCAGCACCGATGGTACGGCAAAAACCGCAAAAAATACAACCGTATTACCGGGAGTTAAATTGCTTGTTCTACAATTAAAAAATCACACCGGAAAAGGAAATGCCATTCGCAGTGGTATACAGGCATCTTCCGGTAATTTAGTGATGTTTGCCGATAGTGGTCTATGTGTTCCTTATTCCGAAGCGCTAAAAGGAATTTCCCTAATTCGTAATAGCGAATGCGATATTGCCCACGGCTCCCGCAAATTGCCGGAAAGCGATATTGTGCTACCGCAACCCTGGCACCGGCGATTTTTTTCTACACTCTTTCGCCTGCTGCTCATTGCATTTATGAAAATTCCCGTTCGCTTTAGCGATACTCAATGCGGCTTCAAGATATACGATGGAGAGGTTGGGCGTTCTTTATACGGGGATTCTTTTACAAACGGGTTTATGCTGGATGTCGAAATTATTTTGCGAGTGCTTAACAGCGGGTATCGCATCGAAGAATTTCCGATTCAATGGCGCTGTGATCGCGATTCCCGGCTATCGGTAACCCGAAGTCCCTGGCGGATATTTGCGGAATTGCGGGAAATTAAAAAAAAAGTAAGTAGAATTAACCAGGTTTTACAGCGATGAAAAGCTCCCTGTCAAACGAATCCGGGATAATTTTTGCCTGGAAACCGGTTTCGTGAAGGAGCCTCAACCATGTTTCGCGAGGGAATAAGCCGAGAATATGATGATCGTATTCGCAGCGTGTATCTCCGTTTTCATCGTGCAGCAGGATGGCAAATTCGACATTGTACGTTGTGTCATTAGGGTTGGGATCAAAAACCCATTCCAGGTAACGCAAGCTGTTATTCTCACCATCGTGGCCGCCCTGGTCTGTGCCGGGTTTAAATGTTTCGAGAACACAATCCGGTGCAAACAGCGCAGCACCTCCGGGGCGACAATGGATAAAAGCGGTTTCCATCACCAATTGCAAATCCTGTTCGGTTATCATATACATGATGGCGTCATGCACAAAAACCGCATCCAATTGTTTCTCTAACCGGACAGTTCGCATATCCCCTTCCAAATGCTGGCATTCCGGGTTCAATTGGCGGCTGACAGCTAACATTTCCGGGGAAAGATCAATTAATGTCATCTGAAAATCTTGCTTTAGAAATAAGGCGTTATTTCCTCCCCCACTGCCCAGTTCCAGAAGCGTTTGGGGAGACGGTCTGCAATACTCATAAATCAATTTGCGGAAAAAAACCGCTTCTTCTTCATAATCTGTCGGGGCAGAAAAGATCGGCCACCAGGCGGCTAATTCTTTATAGAGTTTTGGCATTTTCTTATCGTTTTTCCGAAAGATACCCGCGGATTGCATCTACATGTCTGTGTATTTCATCCGGATTTGAGGCATTTTGTGACCCTTGAGTTGCGTTTTCCAGGTGGGTTTCTATTTTGTCCAGGTTCCCGGTAATAATGGCAATCCAGGCGCAGCAAATAGAGAGTAAGGGGCGTTTTGTAATAGTATCTTCCGGAAGGGCCAGCAGCCAGGTGTTTACGGTAACCAATTCTCCGTTTTGCAGCATTTGCTGGGCGTGCTGTTCGATGATTTCGCTGGCAACATCAAAATTACGCGCTGCCAGCGCATGTTGAAATGCCAAATCAACTAATCCCATTTGGGCATATCCAAGGCTGGCACGCAGGTGAAGTGCCGATAGCATCTCCGGTTGCACTTGCTCCGATTCCTTATACAACAATTTCTGCACAAAGGTGTGTAGTTGATACCACTCGCTATCCTCATCCAATGGCGTTACGAATGCCCCTTGTTCCGATAATCTTTCTAAAATGTCTGCACTGTTTTCTCTCCCGGTGACGGCGTTACACAGTGCGGTATTGAATATTTCCAGCGGAGAGATTTGTAGTAAAAAGTCACGAGTTTCCGCCGCTTGTTTTTCCAGAAGGATTTGGGTTAAAAATATAATTTCATCGCGATCATCATTTTCGAAACCGGAGACAAAATCGGAGAAAGCATCAAAATGCTGCAAACATAATGCGGCGTATTTTAAAGCGGCTACACGGGCATTGGTGCGTACGACAATGGCAGTAATATCGCCGTAAGCGACTTCCAGCTTCATCACCTCGTTGAAAAAGGCTTGCGCTTCTTCCATCGTAAAAGCGAGATATGGATTGCGGATTTCCTTTAGTTGATCCGTCGCCCGCAACCCCGATAACGACAACGGCGGATCGCTTTCGCTGGCAATAAACAGGTGCATTTGCGGCGGTAGATAGTCGATCAGAAACGATACGATATTGTGTACCGGCGGCGCTTCAATGTTATGATAATCATCGAGCACCACCACGAAATCTTGCAATATCATCCCAATTTGATCCAGCAGCTTTTTTAGCGCCGATTCCATCGTCGGTTTGTTCGGTGATTGCAATGATTCAAAAATCCCTTCACCGATTTTGGAGTGAACCGATTGTAGGCTGGTAATAAAATTTTTGAGAAATTTGCCGGGGTCGTTATCGTTTTTTTCCAGGGACAGCCAGGCAACTTTCTGCACAGTTTGGGATGCCCACTGGCTAACAGCGGTGCTTTTCCCGAAACCGTTAGGGGCGGAAATAACCGTCAGCTTGTGGCGCGCCCCTTCGTTAAGGTGATTCACCAGGCGCATTCGGAAAAGATTGTGCGCGGCGAGCGGCTGCGGGTTGTGTTTCAATCGGGAAAGCGAAAGTTGTTTTTTCAAGTCGTTATTTTTCAATTTTTAATCTTGTTAATTCTGTTGATCCTGTCTAAACAACGATTAAGAAATGGTCTACTTGGTTACATCAATTGTGCAAAAGTACTAAGATTCTCCGATATCTGGTATTGATAACCGGGATAAAGCAGGTTAATGACAACCAAATGAATTGGCGGAAAAACTTTATCGAAAAAAAACCAGGCCAGCAACAATCCAACGAGGCTGACACCGGGTTGATGCAACGCTTCCATAATTTTTAGCGCGGTTTCTTCTTTCAGATAAAGGGGAAATAAAGCGCTGCCATCCAGCGGTGGAAATGGGAGTAAGTTAAATATAAACAATACCATGTTGAGCGAAAACATTATGCTAAACAGGGTTGCCATCGCATCTGGCAGCCCTTCATTGTGGGCACCGACGATATCGGTAAAGATCGATGCCATTTTATCAGGACGGTAAAATGCGTCAAAATAGATTCCGATATGGATGCACAGCGCAGCAATCAACACCAGCAGCAAATTGGAAAGCGGGCCGGCCAGGGCCATTAAGGCTGCCTTTTGCGGATAGCGGCGCGCCCATAAAGGATCGTAGGGGGCGCTGGCCCAACCTAACATCCAGGAAAATCCGCTCCACACAAAAAATATAACCGGCACCAGCACCATACCCAACGGCTCACGACGAATATGCGGAATGGGATCCAGCGTTACTTGCCCCGCCTGGTAAGCAGTCGGATCGCCAAATTTTAGCGCCACAAAGGCATGCGCTGCTTCGTGCAGCGTTGTAGACAATAAAAAAACCGCAAACCAGATAAGACCAAGCAGCAGGGTATCCATTTAGCTCCAAAATCGTTAAAACATTATATTCTGCTGAAAGACCAACTCAATGATGCTGGATGCTCGATACTGGATACTGGTTGTCTTTCATCGAGTATCGAGTATCCAGCATCCAGAAACTTGTACGGCAAACACCACACCTTCAAGTAGAATAAAACCCTGCTAAACTACTGAAAATTTCTCATTTTGCCAATACCATTCTTTTTACTGCGATACCGGTTTCGGTTTTTAAGCGATAGATATAATGTCCCGAAGATAGTGGATTGCCGAGATCATCTTTACCATCCCATACAACTTGATGGTTGCCGGGTGCAAGGCTGCCTGCCGGTAATCGGCGCACCTTTTGGCCGAGGCTGTTGAAAATCTCTAACGAAATGGTTGAGGCATTTTTTAAAGAAAAACGGATGGTCGTTTCAGGGTTAAAGGGGTTGGGATAATTTTGGAACAGCACAAAATCGCGCGGTTGCGGGTTTTCATTTTCAGCAAGGCTGGTAATAGCGCCGAGATTGATCTTGTACATGGAGCGACCATACGTTGCTGCAATTAGCGTTCGAGTGGGATTATGGAACACCAGGTCGTTGACCGGCACATTGGGCAGCCCATCTCCTAAAACAGTCCAGTCGCTGCCGAGGTTTTCGGTTACGAAAACGCCGGCATCACTTGCGATATAAAGCACGTTGTTATTTTCGGGATCGATAATCACATCGTTTAGCGGAACTTCCGGGAGGTTACCGGAGATTGCTTCCCAACTGCTTCCGGTATTGGTGGTGCGAAAAATATGCGGCAGCGGCTCGGCCCAGCGGTAGCCGGAAATTGTTACATAGGCGATCTGTTCATCAAAAGGATCAATCGCCACACGCGTAATCCAGCGCTGCGGCAGGGAAGCGGAAATATTCGTCCATTCGTTGCCGCCATCTTGTGTTACCCACAGGTTGCCGTCATCCGTTCCGGCGTAAATGACATTGCTGTTGGAAGACGCAACCGCAATTGTCGTCACCGTTCCGAAAACCAAATTTCCCGATGACGGGCCATTCGATAAATCCGGGCTGATGGGCGACCAGGAAGCCGCACGATTTGTAGATCGATAAACCCGGTTGGTGCCAAAATAAAGCGTTTGCGGATCGCCGGGATCCATTGCCAGCGGCGAATTCCAATTGTTGCGATCCCCCGGCAGAATACCGCTGCGCGCAGCAATAAACGAATTGCCGCCATTGACGGAGCGGAATAAATTTCCCCACTGGAATTCGACATATACAAAGCGATTATCCGCCGGATCGACCAGCACATAAAATCCATCGCCGCCAAATATTCGCTGCCAATCGTCCAAACTGCCGCTCAAGGTGCGATTGGTGCCGTTATCCTGCGTTCCGCCGTAAAGCCGCTGTGGTTCCCGGAAATCCACTTCGCAAGTGTAAAATTGCGTTATCGGCAAATTGGATGATTTGATATAACTGCTGCCGCCATCTTCCGAAAGATAAATTCCCCCATCATTTCCGGAGACAATTACATTGGAATTTTGCGGATGAATCGACATGCCGTGATGATCCACGTGCATGTTCCCGGAGCTGAAAAACCAGTTATCGCCGCCGTCGATGGTTTTCCAGACGTTCAATCCCAGCACAAAGGCGATATCGGGATTGGCGGGATCGACCCGGATGTTGCCGAACCACCACCAGTAGGGCACGTTATCGCTGCTTAAATCACCATCATTGGTTCGGGTCCAGTTATCGCCGCCGTTGGTGGTTTTGTAAATTCCCAGCATCGGCCCGGAGCTGTTTACATAAACGGCGTAGAGCACTGCCGGATTAGAGGAGGAGATTGCCAAACCAATCCGGCCAACTGCGGGCGAATTATTGGGCAAGCCGCCGGTTAATTCTTCCCAGGAATTTCCCCCATCCGCAGAGCGATACAGCCCGCTGGTAATTCCGCCATAGGAGCGGCGATCCGGGCGGCGAACGCGTTCCCAAAACGCGGCATAAATTGTATCGGGATTGGTAGGGTGGATAACGGCGTCGATGCAGCCGGTGGAGTCGGAAAGAAACAGCACTTGCTCCCAGCTAGCGCCGCCATCTGTGCTGCGATACAGCCCGCGGTCGGGATTATTGGCAAACAACCGCCCCATCGCCGCCACGAAAATTCGCTGTGAGTTTTGCGGATCAACTACTACCCGGGCGATATTCTCGGTGGTTTCCAATCCCAAATGCTCCCAGGTTTGCCCGGCATTCGTCGAGCGATACAGTCCGTTCCCGGGATAGGTTTGCGAACCGCCGCCGGCATTCACTTCCCCGGTTCCGGCGTAAATAATGCTGGTATTCGCCGGATCGAGCGATATATCGCCGATGGAGAGGCTGGGCGCCTGGTCAAAAACCGGCGTCCAGGTTTGCCCGCGGTCTTCGGATTTAAAGATGCCACCGGAAGCAGCACCGGCGTAAATAATATCGGCATTTGCGGGGTGGAATTCCACATCGGAAATCCGTCCGCCAACGTTAGTTGGCCCGGCAAGCTCCCAGGTAAGCGATTGCCCCGGTGATTTTTGCAGCTTCATCACTTGTGTCTGCAACTGCGCTTCCCGAAACACTTGCAGGTTGATTTCCCCCCGCGGAAATGCCCGCTGGGCAAAAAACCAATCGTTTGGTTCCTGAGCAAGGTCGATGGATTGGTTCGATTTCTCGCCAACTGTTTTTGTAGAATTCGCTTTTTCAATCCATTTCTGAATGATAATTGGAATAGAAACCACTACGATAAAACTTGCAAGGATAATAAGTATGTATTTAGCGAGCTTCATATATTACTCCGTTATAGATTCTGTTTCGTTCCTAAACTAAAAATAAATGATAGATTTAGCAATTTTGAAAACAACTATAAATTACATATATTCAATACTGA
Organism: uncultured bacterium; assembly: GCA_964015645.1. GTDB lineage: Bacteria > Calditrichota > Calditrichia > RBG-13-44-9 > J075 > CAXHHS01. Next base: position 509 of record CAXHHS010000249.1, on the reverse strand, counting down.
AACTTATGAAAAAGACCTTCGTTCCCTCGGCAGCCTTTCCCCCAGATCATTCCGTTTCCGCTTACTGGTTTGTGTTTCGTGAAAATGAATTATTGGTTAACCTGAACAACTCGCACGAACCGCTGCCATTTTTGCATGACCTTGCAACCATGGATTTGCCGGTGGTACGGCAGCAGTTTTTAGGCGTTTACGACGGCCATCCTTGTTATTCCGTCGAGGCAGCAACGGAAGCCAATCCGCCTGGGGATTTTTCGTTTGAAAACCTGCGGGCAACCTTTTTCAAAATCGACAAAGATTTTATCATAATAGCCGGGCGAGCGATCCAGGTTATCAATTGGGATCGCAACCACCAGTTTTGCGGGCGCTGCGGCAGCGCCATGGAAACCAGCAAAACCGAGCACGTTAAAACCTGCCCCAACTGCAACTTAGTCAATTACCCGCGGCTCTCACCGGCGGTGATTGTGGCGGTTCAAAAAGAGGGAAAAATTCTGCTGGGAAGAGCAAAACGG
>CAXHHS010000248.1:0-8547 GCA_964015645.1 uncultured bacterium | reverse complement strand
CTGTTTGTTGATCTTTTTCATCGATTCTGCGGTGCGGGCACGAGCGCGCAGGGTGATCAACTCGTTTTCATATTTCGAAATAGCGGATTTCAGCTTGTTAACTTTTGCCTGAAGCTGATCGGCCATTTGCGATTGTTTTTCATAATTCGTTAAATGCTCGGTTGCCCGGCGAGTATGTTCTTCCTTGCGAGTTAACGCTTCGGTTGCCAACCGGTCGGCATCTCCTGCTTCCATTGCGCCGGATTGTGCTTTTTGAAGCAGCATCATCGCCTTTCTTTCGTAATTGGCAGCGGCGTTTTTATCCTGCTCACCGTCTTTTTGCATGCGGATGGCGCTGGCTTTTACTTGTGCCAGGCTGGTCATTGCACCCTGCAAATCTTTTTTCAAATCGCGAATGCCCTGTTCGGTCATTTTGATCGGGTCTTCTAATTTATCGACAACAGAATGTCCTTCGGCTTGCGCCACTTTAAATATTCTTGAAAATATGCCCATGATTTTCTCCTTTAATCAGGTTTTAAAACTTGTTTTTCATTTTAAGCGATTTATTAAATTTTCGAGCTTCGATAGAATTGTTATGCAACACGCATCACGCAATACGCTCTATTTCCCAACGTATTTCAGCAACTCTCCACCATTTTCAGCTAACGCCAAAGAAAACGCCTGTACCGATCCTTCCAACTCGTTGAGATCAAGGTTCTCCAATTGCAGTGTATCGCGAAAAATCACTTTGCTGCCGTCTTCATTTAAAACGAATGCGCCGTGTACGGTTGCCCGGTTCATTTGTAATAATCGTTTGTAAAGATTGCCCGGTTCTTTCGGTGTATCCAGAATCTGTTGCTCCAGCACAAGGATGGGATCTTCGCAATCCACTACAAGGTTTTGGATACCGTTTTCAGTATCTTCTACCACTACCAGCTCTTCTGCTTCGTTTTCGTGTGTGATCGTTAAATTCAACTCCAACAAATAACTTTTTACTTTTTCAAAATGCTCGGACATGGGGTTCTCCTTTGTGTTTGATAGTTTTAAATGGTTCTTCTAAACTTGAATTTTTCCAAATATTTATTTCATTTTCAAAAGATGCTCGACATCTTTATCCAGTATCCAGAAACAAGCATCCAGCATCAGTATTTTCTACGATAATCTTTTCTTCAACTCCTGGTACGTTCGATTCAATTCTTGCACTAACTGGTTCGCGATTTCGTATCTTTCCGGGTCGCCGGTATGTTTATCCGGGTGATATTTTTGTAACAATCGTTTCCAGGCGCGTGTGACGGTCACTAAATCTGCCCCATAGGGAACTTCCATATTGGCGTACAGTTTTGCTAATTCCGGGTCTTCGTATTGCGCTGTTTTCGATTGCGGGTTCCTGGTATACGGTCGCTGCTGATAATTTGAATTTCCGGCGGTTTGCTGTTGCTGAAAATTTTTGCGATTACTGCCAGAGGTTTTATCGCTGTCTCCAACGCCAAAATTTAAATTCGCGCGAATAAGTTTTCCCAATCGTGTAAAGATCGACATAACTATCTCATTCTTACTAAACGTTTCTGCAATTTAACCTCCCGGAGGTTCGAGAGGATGACAAAATATTATACGAACGACATTATTTGTTCAAATATACTTGCTTAAATATCAGACCTCCGGGAGGTTTACAAATTATACTTAACGGACTCACCGGCTCGCTTTTCGGAGATTACAATTAACTGATCACCTTCCACTACCTGGTAATCTACTGCCGGGTTGGAAATGACAACACCGCTGGCTTGTTTATAAATGCCGAGAACAGTGCTGTTTTGGTTGCGTTTCATTTCCATAAATACATCCAGAAAAGATTTTCCGAAATGCTGTTGCGGTACCGGAATTCGTGATAAATCGCTGCCCACATGCGGGGTAAGCAATTCCGAAAGCACTTTGGAAATGCCGTGATCCAACGCTGCACGGGAAATTAAGCGGCTACTGAATTTGCTACCGACGATGATTTCATCAGCATTTGCCCGCTCGCAATGCGGTACATTTTGCTCGTTGACCAATTCGACAATGGTGTAAACATCGGGATTCAGCGATTCAACCGTTAGCGCTGCTAAAACGACGTGGGCATCACGAGCGCTGGCATCAAAAGCATCATTACCTAAAATGATAACGGTTTTTGCATTCGCCAAATTTGCCCGATTTAAATTTTCTTCGTTGATATCGCCCCTGATAAAATAGAGGTTTTCATCATCCATCGGTTTCGATTCGATATTCGCAATCAGTATAATGGGCGAAGATTCCGAGCGCATATCGGAGCGAAGTTCATTGAGAATTTCCTGCGCTCGATAATTCCACCCGCATAAAATAATGTGATTTTCAAAGTCAAAAGAACTCATACCGCGATCCGCTTTCAATTTATTCTCGACAAATATACTGGCAATTGTAGCTGTAAACATCCCCAAAATCCCAATTCCCAGGATCATGATAATGCCGCCGATGATGCGTCCCGGCAAAGTTGTCGGCGCAATATCGCCATAGCCAACGGTAGTTAATGTAACAATGCTCCACCAAAAGGAATCCGCCCAGCTTCTTTCCGGTTCGAAATAAGCCATGCCAATTGTGCCGAGGAGCAGCAAGCCACCCATCACCAGCAGGATTTTATGCAAATTTTCCCGTATGATAAAACTTAATAATCGATCGATGTATTTCTTCATAATAATTTTTGTGTCTGAGTATTCTAATGTTCAAGTGTTCCGATATTTGAGCAACATAAAACAAGAACACTTGAACACACAAACACCGAAAAATTGAAAGACTCAATAAAACTCCCAATTTCCTTCTTTGTAATAGTGAAACAGTTTGAGTTCCAGTTCTTGATTAATTTCCACGGTTTCCAGGCGATCCAATTCGCCCTTGCCAAAATGTAGCATACTGATCATCGCATCGCGATTTAGAAAACGCGTATCAATATTTGTAAATTCGGATGATGTTAGTCGCGCTTTAAGCATTTCCGGGGAAATGTTCGAATGATGAATGCCGAGCACCCATCCCCACTCGCCAAGCGTGGGAATATGGTTGTGATAAGCGATTGCCGGCAATCCCGCCGCGCGCATAGTTTTCAGGACAGATAAAAAGGCGTCGCGGGCGAAAAAGGGGCTGGCAGCCTGGGTTACGATTGCCCCGCCTTTGGAAAGATGGCGAACTGCAAGTTGATAAAATTCGCGAGTGTAGAGACGAGCAAGTTCAATCGTTTTTGGATCCGGAAGATCGATGATGATGGCATCGTAAATTCCGTTATCCGCTTTCAAAAATTGATACGCATCTTGATTAATGATTTGAACCCGCGAGTCGTGCAATGATTCTTGATTCAATTTTAGAAACACCGGGTGACTCTGCCCCAATTTAGTGACCGCGGGATCGAGATCGACGAGGGTTATTTTTCGCACTTCGGGATATTTGAGGATTTCGCGCACGGCCAACCCATCGCCGCCGCCGAGTACCAGGATATTGCTGCGAACCGAGGAAATCGCCATTGCCGGATGCACCAGCGGCTCGTGATAGCGCTCTTCATCAAAGCTGCTAAATTGTTCATTTCCATTAAGATAGAGCCAATAATCATTTTTCCATTGCGTGATAACGATGCGCTGGTATGGTGTTTGTTCCTGATAAATCACTTTGTCGATATATTTTTGCTGCTCGCCGTAAAGCACAATCGGTTTAGCGGAGATAAACAGCGCGGCCAAAAACAGCGGCACTAAAATAAATCCGGCGGTTAACGGTTTTCGATACTTTAGAACGGTTCGATGGCGAAAGAACAACGCCGCGGCAACCGCAAAGTTTACTGTTCCCAAAATGATTGGTGTATACGTTAAACCGAGGTAAGGAAGGGCGACAAATGCAAATAACAATCCGCCCAATAACGCGCCGTAGTAATCTTTTTCCATCACGGAACTGATGTTGATACGCAGGTCTTCGAAAAAATCGTTAAGGCGAGTGGCGAGCGGGATTTCCAGCCCGATAAACAGGCCGATGATAAAGGAAATGCTATAAATAAACAGCCCTATCGATTGCGTATATGCAGAAAGAAAATACGTTAACGTGGCGCTGATGGCACAAAAAATCGATAGCAGAAGCTCTATCGAAATAAACACATCGAGCAATGCGGTTTTGATATGTTTGCTAAGGCGGCTGCCAACTCCCATCGCAAAAAGCATGATGGAAATTGTGAGCGTCCATTGCAGAACGGAGTTACCCAGCAAATAACTGGCCAGGGTGGACATAACGTATTCCGCGACGATACCGGCTAAACCTGTCGCAAATATGCAGGCTTTTAATAGGAAGTTGCCTTTGGCATCGGATTCAGCCATTTGCCCTGTAAGTAATTCTTTTGCTGCTGATTTTTTATTTAAATCCCCGCTTGATGCGGCGGGTAAGGTTGTTTCTTCCACTCGAATTTCCAATTAGTACAAGTTAAACAATCCAGCCGACGAGCATCGATGCGCCGACATAAAAAACGCCTTCAATCGCTCCCGCGCCGATGTTGGGTTTTTCCTGGTTGACAAGTTCATCTGTTAAATTCTCGCCGGGAAGTAGTAGTTTGTCAGTTAAAAACCTTAATATCGGCAATAAGATCAATCCGAATACCACAAAGCCGGCAAATGCTGTCAGATTGTATTCCCAGGAAACAAAATCTCCGGCAGCGCCAACTCGAACGATATTGCCAATTGCGATCAACATTCCGGCGAAAGCCACGCCAACCGCAACGTTATCTTTTTCGATTTCATCATGCACATCAAAGGGCAGCATTTTGGCATAAACGATGCTGGCAATAATCAAAACTGCCTGCCCCAAAATCCAAAAAACGGCGGCGGTAATGATATTTCCCCATCCGGAAATCGCACCATATATAATCATTCCCACGGCGATATGATTTCCAGCCTCAATAATGCCGGTACCGGGGTTTTGGTCTTCGATAATTTCTTTCACATTATCAAAGCGACTTAGAATCACTTTATCATTGATAAAAATGGAAAGGTTTAAGAGAATGATCGAAATAATTCCATACAAAAATATATCGATGACATCGGCAATAAAACCGCTCGATTCGCCAAATAAAACGCCGCCGAGGGCGATGATAAAACCGAGGTAATAGCCGCTAAGTGTCAGTGCCAATGCGAGGTTGTCTTTTTTCACTAATTCTTCGTGCATATTAAATTTCCGGCGATTCAGCATATCGAACACAACTTTTCCGATAAAGAACAGCACCAGAACTTCCGCCAGATAAATCAGACCGGTTATCGTGCTATCGAGAGTCATTGCTCCTCCATTCTCATAAGTTTAATAGAACGCGGATTAACGGATGAAACAGATAAAACGGATTTATGTTGATTTGGTCTGTCAATCCGAAATCCGAAATCGAAAATCACTTGCCAAATCCCCCGCTGCGCCGGCGAACGCTGCTCATGTTGCTGCGGCGGGTGCGCTGTTTTACGCGGTCGGAAAAAGATTGCTTGCGGGAAGTCTCTCTTGTTTGGCGTCTTTGGAAAAAATTCGGGTTGCTCTTCTTTGTATAAGACCCGCTTGTTCCATATTGGCGGTTTTTCCCGTAATACGGTCTACCGTTGGATTGATATCGCCGGTAATCATTCCAATCATTGCGGAAAATCGATCCGCCGCCAAACATACCGAATACATGCGACATCAAGGCAAATTTGCCGTACCATTCCCAGAAAGAGTTGCCATTGGAATCGGTACGCCACTGGCCATACCGCGAATCACCGACATATTGGTAGCCGGGCGGCTGCGGCGTGTCGGAGATGTTGCCATCGGCAGATTTGGAGGCCAGCGTCATTCCGAGGTACGGTTGGTATTTTTGATATTCTTTTTTCTCCACCTCGTACCAATCCGTAATCTCCGAATGATAAGCGATGCTATCATTGTCAGCTTTTTCGCCGCGAACAATTTTGTATTTGTGGAAATAATCGCTAAAGAAAAAGCCTTCTTCCCGCATATCTTCCAAAATAATCGAATATTCCGGATGCCGGTCGAGATCTTTTTGCAGCCGCTCCACAACCGTAGATGGCCCGCAAGAAATGGTCGTAAACGCCAGCGTCAAAATAGTTAACATTAGATTAAATTTTTTCACGATATTATCCCTCGTTTTAATCACGTAACACGCAAAATTTGTATGTGTTTACTAAGAGCGCGTTTGAAAATCAAATTTTAGCCATTAAGGCACAAAAACACCAAGTTTCACCAAGTTTTATTTGTTTTCCTTTGTGATTCTTCGAGACTTTGTGACTTGGTGGCGAATTTCCAAACAGCCTCTAAGCCTGTATTTCGCCACCGGGTAAAATATTGGAAAATTCATACTCCTCCACGTAAAACCCTTCTGCGGCTTCAAACTCTTTTTCACCCCATTGTTCGATGGTGACAAACGATTCGTCATCATCATCAATAAAATCCCAAAAAACCATTTCCCGGCGAGGACCTTTACCATTGGGCAGCATATAAGCCGGGCCGGATTCATCAAGATAATAGCTTTTGCCATTGACGGTAATTTGGCTGGGCGGGTCATCATTTTCGATAATGTGGCGAGTGATATTGCCTTCGATTTTACCGATGGGCATTTTTTTGCTGAGCGTCCACTCAACATCATCATCTTCCATACGCTCTAGGTAGAATTTTTCGCTGCCGGTGGAGAGTTCCCATTCATCTTTATAGTAACCGTCGCCAAAATCGTAGCGGTTGTAGGCGGTTACTTCCCAGGTTTTGAGATCGTAATCCAGGTAGTAACCCACTTTTAATTTAGCTAACTCCAAATCCTGGAGGGGATCGAAACCATCGTCTTCTTTTTTGTCTTTGAACATGTCAAAAAGGCCCATGTAGTTCTCCTGAAATTTTTTGCCAATATAGGCGTATCTGTTTTTAGAATCAAGCCAATCTAGTGTTGAAGCTCACAAGAGATGCTAGACACCTTACTGTGAACATCCAGTTTTGTTAATATTCCTGTTACTTTATGTTAAATGGTTTACACAAATGCTGTCCGCCGATGCGTCATATTCATATTCAATGGTAGTAAGAGAATTCTAAAAATCATATTCAAGGTGAAAACCCTTATCGCGTGGAAACCATAGATTGTTGTTTTTAATAACAGAATTAACACTTACAACATCAATGAGATTAGAAATAAAATATGCAAATGATAAATAGTTGATTTTATATAACTTATTGGGTTGTTCTTGGTTAGGCCAAAATTTGTAAAACAAGTTTTCATTAAAGGCAATATGATTAACACGATAAGAGTTTAAATTTGGATCATCTTCCATTCCTTTAACTGAATTTACAATCGCTGTTTCTAGAGAATCCTTCCGTGGCCCCGACTGCCAACCCTCAAATGAAAAAATACCATTATAGAATGGATAATCGACTTTAAAATTATATACAAACTGCCCATTTTCATTTGCAATCTGCAAAGCCTGGGTTAGATTTTGATTTTGTAAATTTGCTTTCACCTCAATTATTGCATAAACAGCATCAGGTGTAAGAATCACAAAATCCCCTTCTTTGAAGAATACGGGGTGAGCTATATTGTAAATAATTAAATCAATTTGTTTTGACGATTCATGAATTTCGCGGTCTGTGGTAGACTTCACAACAAATCCCGTCCCAATTTCAAATTGATTTGGTAAGAATCTCTTTATTACATTTTTTAGGACCGCTTCGTGATGTCTACCTTCTTCTGGCCAATGATTTATTAAGTTTCTGACGCGATCTTTGACTGCTAATAATTCAGTTACTGTTGACTTATGGAAATTTTCAATACTCATAAATTCAATTCCTAATTTATTACTTAATTGGTTCTCTAACTATCTGAAAGGAGTGCAAAATAAATTTTGCATTCCTTTCTCAGAATGCCAACTAAATCGCTCGAAACTTTCATTATTTGGCAGCTTGTGCATTTGTCTCAGTAGACTTCTTATGACCATTTATCTTTTCTTTTATTTCTAACTCCTGCGGTTCAACGAGTTGTGGTGATGCTTCTTTCGCTTGAAACTGGCTCAAAATATTCACCCCGGTGGCATTCTCAATTTGCTCGGAAAGAGAAATAACCGACGCCGGAAGCTGGTTGATAAACTTTGCCACACCGTTTCCGTTGCCGTTCCCGGAATCGATAACACTCACTTTGTCAATCGTAACCTTGTTGACGGTGGCAGCCAATTCTTTGACCAATTCCGGCAGCATGTTAAGCATAAACACTTTTTCACCTTCGCCATTAGCGCTTTGATAGGTAGTAATCATTTGCTGTAGCACTTCCAGGTTAGCTTTCCCTTTTTCCAGGATTGGCGCGGCTTCGCCCCGGGCTTCCAATTCCATCGCCTGCTTTTTAGCGTTGGCAGGTTCGATAACGTCAGCCGCCAAGCGTTTTTGTTGAAGTAGAATGCGTTCTTCCTCCATCTCTTGTTCGTACTTCGCCTGGGCTTTTTGACCGGCAACTTCCGCCTCTTTCTCTTTGATAATCGCTTCGCGTTCCAATTCCGCTTTTTTCATTCGTAAATTATTGTTTTCGGTTTCAATTTT
>CAXHHS010000247.1:0-8563 GCA_964015645.1 uncultured bacterium | reverse complement strand
GGATGTTCCGCGTGTAAAAGAAATGTTGTTAGAAGCATAAAACCGGAGATTGAAAAATGCCAAGAGCAAAAAATAACGTTGCAGCCAAACAGCGACACAAAAAAATCCTAAAGATGGCTAAAGGCTACCGGTTAGGGAAAAGCCGCCTTTATAAAACTGCCAAAGACCAGGTAGAAAAAAGCTTACAATACGCCTATCGCGATAGGCGGCAGAAAAAACGCGCTTTCAGGAGACTGTGGATTGTGCGAATTAACGCCGCCTGCCGTTTGAATGGCGTTTCTTATTCAAAGTTCATGCATGGATTGAAATGCAATAACATTGAATTGAATCGAAAAACCCTCGCTCATTTAGCGATGCATGAGCCGGAGGCGTTTCAAAAATTGGTTGAGCAGGTAGCGGCTTAATCAACCCTGTTTCACAAATAAGTAGGAATTGGATGCTTTTCAATTCCTATTTTTTTATGGTTTAAGAGAATTGTATTATGAAAGACAAAATACAACAGGTCAAAAAAACGTTTTTAGAAGAAATTCAGGCACTGAAAAACGGAAAATCATTGGAAGATGTCCGAATCCGTTTTTTGGGTAGAAAAGGATTGGTAACAGACCTTTTCAAACATTTAGGCCAGGTTGAAAAAGAGCAGCGACCGGAAATTGGCAAGCTGCTAAATGAACTTCGCAAGTTGGTGGAAACAACGATCAACGAAAAAAAAGATGCTGTTGCCGAAGATGTTAAGTCGGATTGGATCGATCTGACGCTGCCGGGAAGAAAGCCGTCTATTGGGCGAAAGCACCCTTTAACTCAAGTGCGTAATGATATTAAACAGATATTTGGCCGTATGGGATTTTCCGTTGCGGATGGCCCGGAGGTTGAAACGGATTATTTGAATTTTGAAGCACTGAATACCCCGAAATTGCACCCCGCTCGTAGTATGCAGGATACATTCTACATTACTGAAGATTTGGTGCTGCGAACACACACATCCCCGGTCCAGATTCGAACGATGCAGAATCAGAAACCGCCAATCCGAATTATTGCACCCGGTAGAGTTTATCGCCGGGATACGCCGGACGCCAGCCATTCCCCGGTATTTCACCAGGTAGAAGGATTGTATATCGATAAAGACATTAGCCTGGGGGATTTAAAAGCGATATTGTCCGCTTTTGCAAAAGAAATGTTCGGAAAAGATAAAAAAGTGCGCTTCCGCCCCAGTTATTTTCCCTTTACTGAACCCAGCGCAGAAATGGATATCTGGTGGGAATCTGCCAAAGGTGGCGAATGGTTGGAATTAATGGGTTGCGGAATGGTGCATCCGAATGTACTGGAGGGCGTTGGCATTGACCCCGATGAATATTCCGGTTGGGCATTTGGGATGGGAATTGATCGGGCAGTGCTTCTGAAATATGGTATAAAGGATATTCGCCTACTTTTCGATAATGATATGCGGTTTTTGGAGCAGTTTTCATGAAAATATCTTACAACTGGATTAAAGAACTTGTTGATTTTGATATAAGTCCCGACGATTTGGCGGAAGAGCTAAGCCTTGTGGGGTTTGAAGTTGATGGCGTAGATAAAAAAGGTCTCGATTTTCCCAATGTCGTTGTTGGAAAAGTATTGAAAAAAGAAAAACATCCCAATGCCGATAAACTCTCGCTGTGCACGGTAACTACCGGCGGCAGCGAAAATCTCAGTATTATTTGTGGTGCGCCGAATGTTGCGGAAGGGCAAATTGTTCCGGTCGCCATGGTTGGTGCGGAATTGCCTGGTGGTTTTAAAATTCGAAAGGCGAAAATTCGCGGCGTTGAATCGTTCGGAATGATTTGCTCCGAGCAGGAATTAGGCATTTCAGAGAAATCCGACGGCATTTGGGTACTGCCGGATGACCTCAATATTGGCGAGCCGCTCTCCAAAACTTTCGAAACCGATTATGTTCTCGATGTAGGAATTACGCCAAATCGCCCGGATGCGATGTCGCACATCGGTATTGCTCGCGAGGTTGCCGCCATCGCCGGCACAACCTTGAAAAAGCCGCAAACGAATCTCTCTGAGACTTCCGAAAAAATTGCCGATAGCGTTGGTGTTGAAATTCAATGTCCCCAAAGCTGCCCACGTTATTCCGCACGCTTGATTCGCAATGTGAAGATAGCCCCCTCACCAAATTGGATGGTTCGCCGTTTGGAAGATTTGGGTATGCGATCAATTAACAACCTGATTGATATTACCAATTATGTCCTTTTGGAAACCGGCCAACCACTCCACGCCTTCGACTATGATTTTGTTGCCGGTGGAAAAATAATCGTCAGGGAATCCATAGAAGGCGAAAAGTTTGTTACCCTTGATGAAAAAGAACACGAACTACAAACAGGCACCGTACTAATTTGCGATGCGGAAAAGCCGGTTGCGCTCGGCGGCATTATGGGCGGTTTAAACTCCGAGGTAAGGGATGACACTAAACATATTCTCCTGGAAAGCGCTTACTTTCAACCGGAAAGTATTCAGAAAAGTTTACGGCATTTGGGAATGCATACCGAGGCGTCCAGCCGTTTCGAACGAGGAACGGATCCGAATGGTGTGTTGTACGCCTCCGCACGCGCAGCTCAATTATTCTCCGAGTTAGCCGGCGGGGAAATTGCCGAAGGTGTTGTAGATCAATATCCCGAAACTATCCACCCGGTAAAAATCAGCTTAAAACCGGAAAAAATTAATCGTTTATTGGGAACGAATCTATCTGCTGATAAGATGACTGAGCTGCTTGCAAAGGTTGATCTACCGGTTCAAGATAATACCGTCATCGTTCCAACGTTTCGGCCAGATATGAAACGCACCGCAGATGTTGCGGAAGAAGTCGGCCGAGTATATGGCTATAACAATATTCCGATGCCGCAAGCCTCTCCACTGCCGTATGAAAATCCGCATAATGAGTTTGACGATTACATAGAAAGCGTACGGGATGTTTTGGTTGGTATCGGCGTTCAAGAAGTTGTAACCGGCAGCCTGGTAAATTCCAAACTTTGCGAAGAATTTACCGGCCAGCAATTATACCCGATTTTAAATCCCTTAAACGCCGATATGGACGGCATGAGAAATAGCCTGGTCCCCAACCTGCTAAATGTGCTAAAATGGAACATCAACCGGCAGTGGAAGGACCTGGCAATCTTCGAATTAAACCGGGTATATTTTCATCCCGGCGACATCAATAAACGCCCAAATGAGGAATTTCACCTGGCAATTGCCCTTACCGGAAAGCGCGATGGCGATTCATGGCTGGCAACCAGGGAAGCATATAATTTTTATGACGTGAAAGGTCTTGTGGAATATTTCGCTGGCAAAATTTCCCTTGACAATCTTGTTTTTATTCCTTATGATAATTTTGCTGTTGAGAGCCAGTCGATGAAGATTTTGTGCGGAAATATGGAAATTGGCTATTTGGGCAAAATAAACCGTAACTTACAAAAATACTACGATTTAGAGACCCCAGTTTTTGTTGCGAATATAAATATTAAGTCGGTATACGAACTTACTCAAAAGGCCTATCAGATTCATGAATTACCAAGATTCCCGTATGTTGAAAGGGATTTAGCTTTTATTCTAAACAAATCGATTGCAGCACAAGAACTTGTAAACACCATTCAAAAATTCGGGGGAAAATACCTGCAAAACGCCTACGTTTTTGATACATACAGCGGTAAACAAATTGAAGCCGGTAAAAAAAGCATTGCATTTCGCTTGATTTTTCAATCTCCGGAAAAAACACTCGTAGAAGATGAGATAAATCAATCAATAGATCAAATATTAGCATCGATAGAAAAACAATACGATGCTCAATTAAGATCATGAAATCGGTATAATGTCTTTCGAATCCCAATATTTTATTTCGCTTTCGAATAAAGTTCAAGAATTACTTGAGGTAATAGATCGTCTTAAAAATCAAAACAACAAATTATCTGAAAGTTTAGAAACGTATAAAAATGGAGTTGAGGTAAATTATGAAAAACGGATTTTGGACTTGGAAGAAGAAATTCGAAAATTCAAGAAAGAGAACAAAACACTAAAGGAGAAAGAGAAACTCATAAAAAACAAGGTGGAACGTCTGTCAGTCAAACTTAACCAGGTTGAAATATAACTTAAAATTGTTTACATTTTCAGGATTTTGCTTATAGAGAGATGGATACGAAACAAGATAAAAATACAATTCGGGTCGAAATTGATGGAATCGGTTACTCTTTAAAATCGGATAATGATCCTGGATATGTCGAGAGTATCGCAAATTATGTGAATGAAAAAATTCAGAAGTTATCTCAAAAAACGAATGTTAAATCCCAAACCAAAATTGCGGTTTTAGCTGCTTTAAACATAGCTGATGAATATTTTCAGCTTCAAAAAGGCTATAAAAAATCCATACAAAAACTCGAGCATTATGAAACTAAAAGCAAGGAACTTTGTGATCAAGTCGATCATCATTTAAGTCGAGTTTTAGAAGACGAAATTTCTGAATAAATCCCTGCGCTGGTACTGGTGAACGTATTTGGAAGAACCAACACCACAGAACTGGGAGTTTGACTCTAGGCGCCTATTGCAGGCCTTCCATTGCAGAAGGAAGCATGATCCGTTTAGGCAGGCACCCACCGTGTCCAAATACGGTTCTTCTTCAAATCCACCGGACCCGCAGGGATTTTTTTATTTCGACGATTAAAAATAAGGTCTTTGGCAATTTTTGTACTCGATAATCTGACAGCAAATTACCGGAGGTGAATATAATGAACTGGGTTGTTGCTTTGCTGTTGGGCATTTCCCTTGGTGGGGCTGGAATATTTATTTATCTTAAATTAACATCCAATAAAACCTTGTTAAATGCCCAAAAAAATGCAAAAAATGTTTTGGCAGAAGCCAGGAAAGAGGCAGAAACTTTAAGAAAAGAAAAATTAATTGAAGCTGAGGAAGAAAATTATCAGAATCAGCAGAAATTAGAAGAAGAGTTTGAGCGCAAGCAGGAGAAATTGATTAAAATTGAGCGAGAGCTGGATCGTAGAGAAGTTGATATAGATCGTAAAGCCGAAGTTGTAAGTAAAAAAGAAAGTGATGTCAGCGCTCTCGAAAGGCAGTTGGGGGACAAAGAACGGTATATAAAGAACAAAACCGAAGAGTTAAACCAACTGATTTCCGAAGAGATCCATAAGTTGGAAGAAATATCCGGGCTTACACGGGAAGAAGCGAAACAAATACTGCTACAGGATTTGGAGAAAGAAGCGCGCGAGGAAGGGCAACGCATTACTCAAAACACGTTAGAACAAGCACGATTGGAAGCCAATCGCAAAGCGCGCGAAATTGTTGTTCAAGCCATTCAACAAATTGCCGCGGAGCAATCCGTGGAAGCTACTGTATCCGTTATAACACTTCCGAGCGATGACATGAAAGGGCGCATAATCGGAAGAGAAGGGCGAAATATCCGTGCGTTCGAAATGACCACCGGGGTTGATGTCATTATCGACGATACCCCGGAAATCGTAGTCCTCTCTTCCTATAACTCCTACCGTCGAGAAATTGCTAAACAAGCATTAGAAAAATTGATTTCCGATGGCCGTATCCATCCGGCTCGAATTGAAGAAGTGATGGAAAAAACCGCCCAGGAAATGCAAGAGTCCCTCCGGGAAATTGGCGAACAAACCTTGCTGGAACTTGGTATCCATGGTGTTACGGATGAAGTTGCTGAAATTTTAGGCAAATTACAATACCGCACATCCTACGGGCAAAATGTGTTAAAACATTCCAAAGAGGTCGCCCACTTGTGCGGGATTGTCGCGGCAGAATTGGACTTGGATGTCAGATTGGCTAAACGTGCTGGCATTTTACATGATATTGGCAAAGGGTTAGATCATTATAATGAAGCAAATCACGCCGAAATAGGAGCAGATTTTCTGCGCAAATTTAATGAAAACGCTGTTGTCGTCAATGCGGCAGAAGCGCATCATAATGAAACCGAAGTGACCTCTCCGATAACGATTTTAGTTGCAGTTTGCGATCAAATTTCCGGTACCCGTCCCGGCGCCCGCCGCGAGTCGCTAGAAGGTTTTATTCAACGTATGAAACAGTTGGAAGGAATTTCCGCTCAATTTGATGGGGTGGAAAAATCCTATGCCATTCAAGCTGGCCGGGAAGTGCGTGTTATTGCCGAAACCAACAAAGTCGATGACGCTACAGCACGCGAGCTTGCACGAAATATCGCCAAAGAAATTCAGATGAAAATAGAGTTTCCCGGTCAAATTAAAGTAACCGTTATTCGAGAATACCGCGCATATAGTTATGCAACCTGATAAGGATAAAGGAGTCAAGGATAAAGGATTAAGGATAAAGGATTAAGGCCGGAAATAGATAAAGCTTTTATCCTTATTCCTTAAACCTTTATCCTTTTTTATTGTTATGCGAATTTTATTTATTGCAGATTTAGTCGGTGATGATGCAGTTGCGCTTGTCGTAGATTTACTGCCGCGAATGAAAAATTATTACGGAGTCGATTTCACCATCGTAAACGGTGAAAATGCCCACCAGGGAAAAGGAATGATTCCCAAACAGGTTGAGCGATTAAAAAGGATTGGTGTTGATTGCCTGACATCAGGAAATCATATATGGGACCCGCGAAAGCGGGATGTGCTGGAACGATACTCTGGCTATCTCCTCCGCCCGTTAAACTATCCTGATGGCAATGTTGGCCTGGGTTCGAAAGTATTTAAGATGGAAAACGGCACGAAAATCGCCGTGATGAGCCTGCAGGGCAGAAGTTTTATGTTCACGATTGATTGCCCGTTTCGAATCGCTGAAAAGGAAATTCGCCGGTTGCGCAGCGAGGCATCGATTATCTTTATTGATTTTCATGCTGAGGCAACGGCAGAAAAACAGGCATTGGCATGGCATCTTGATGGGAAAGCCGCTGCTATTGTTGGCACACACACGCATGTTCAAACTGCCGATGAACGGATTTTGCCCAATGGAACTGCTTTCTTAACGGATGCCGGAATGACCGGGCCTGTCGATTCTGTTATCGGCATGGATACCCAGAAAGCAATTAATCGATTTATTTTACAATCGCACATCTATTATGCGATTTCAAAAAGCACAAATATTCGCCTCAACGGTGTTTTGATAGACGTTGACGAAAATACCGGAAAAGCGCAGAAAATTCAAAGAGTCAATTTTAACAAAACGGAGTTTGGAGATGAAAGCAGCTCTCATTGACGGGAAAACGGTTGCGGCTCAAATTCGCGATGAAGTTCAGAACGAAATCGAAAACCTGAAATCGGATCGAAAACCCGGTTTGGCTGTTATCCTGGTTGGTGATGACCCCGCTTCCGAAGTTTACGTAAGAAGTAAAGGTCGTGCCTGCGAAAAAGCCGGTATCCATTCCATTACTCGAAAAATGCCCAAAGCAACATCTGAGCAAACATTGTTAGCAGAGATTGACCGTCTAAACAATGACGATACCTATAACGGAATTTTAGTGCAACTGCCGCTGCCAAATCAAATCAATCCGCAAAAAGTAATTGAAGCCATTAGTCCGAAAAAAGATGTCGATTGCTTTCATCCCTTTAATGTTGGACGGTTGGCAATCGGTATGTCAATATTCGAACCCTGCACACCTGCCGGGATTATTGAGTTGTTAAAACGCTACGAAATTGATCCTGCCGGAAAACACGTGGTTATCCTTGGGCGTAGCAACATCGTTGGCAAACCGATGGCAAATTTGCTGGTGCAAAAAGCCAAGGGGGCAAATGCGATTGTTACTGTTGTACACTCCGCTGCAAAAGACGTTTCCGAATATACTCGTCAGGCAGATATTTTGATCGCGGCAATCGGCCAACCGGAATTTGTAACTGCTGAAATGGTCAAAGATGGCGTCGCAGTGATAGATGTTGGTGTCAATCGTGTTGATGCCGATACTCCCAAAGGCTACCGCCTGGTCGGGGATGTTGCGTTTAACGAAGTGGCGGAAAAAACCAGTTTCATCACCCCCGTTCCAGGTGGCGTGGGACCAATGACAATTGCGATGTTACTGAGAAATACGTTAAAAGCATTTCGCTTGCAAAATAATCGTTAACACTATATTTTTGCAGTAATACTTGGAAAGTATATCATGGAAATGATAATTAGCGATGATAAAATAAAAGAAGTTGTACAAGAAACGATTATACAGATGATCAGAGAAAATCGTGAAGGATTCTATGAATCGATATTGGAAGCATTGGAAGAAATTGGTTTGGCAAATGCTATAAAAGAAGGTAGAAAGGGTAAGTTTGTTTCCGAAAATAGAATTATGAAAGCCCTTGAAGATTAATGAAAGTACGCTATGAAGATAGTTTCGAAAAATATCTAAAGACCATTAAAAACAAGAAGCTTCCGATTAGAATAAAAGAAGAAATTGCGGAAGTGAAAAAATCCGAAGCCTTGAAAGAGGAAATAATCATGGAAGTTTTGAAAAGACAGTATATCGTTGATGAAAATAACCAAAAAGTTGCTGTTCAAATGGATATTAAGACTTTTCAAAAAATAGAAGAAATTATGGAGAACTATGCAC
>CAXHHS010000246.1:0-8635 GCA_964015645.1 uncultured bacterium | reverse complement strand
GAGACAGTTGTGAAGCTGGCTTAAATTTTCACGATCTTCTTCTTGCAACTGCACCCGCACCGGAATTTCTTTATCCTGCGCCTGGAATCGCGGCAGATTTAACCCGCGAACGGCGTACATCAAGCTAAACGCAATTTGGTTGGGGTTAAGGCCGTTGCGCGATACGACCTCGCGATCCATCTGGATTTTGATCTCATCATTCCCTTTTTCGCGGTCGGTTTCTACGCTAACCACGCCATCGATGAGCCGCATCCGGCGTTCCACTTCTTCTGAGAGCTGCACCAATTTGCCGGTATCATCCCCGTATAGCAAAATGGAGACCGAACCGCCATCTGCGCCATCGGAATTGCCGCGCCAGGAGGTGCGGAATTCCACGCCCGGTTTCACCGGAATCCGCTCTTTGATGTCGGCTAACACTTCCTCACGCTTCATGGGGCGGGAAGATTCTATCCCCAGGAAAGAAATTATACCTTCGTAAGCGGCGTGGTACCATTGGGTATTTTTCGACGCCTCCAGGTAAATGCGAAACCGGCCAAAGGTTCGATGAAACCCAAGCTCATACGTACGGATGTTGTAGCGTTCCTGGTGAGTGGCGATGGTATCTTCGACCATCGCGAAATATTCGCTGGCTTCTTCTTCGGTAAAATTATCAGGAAGTTCAAAGATCAATCGTACATCGCTAATACCACCGCCCTGATCATCCGAACGCGGCGATAATTGAAAAGAGATCGCCGTAAATACGACAAATAAAATAACTGCCAAAACCGTATCCATACGCCGTTTGAGAGCAACTTTTAGCAAGCGTTCATAATACCGTTTGCCAGCGCGAATAAATCGACTTTCTTTAGGAAGTTTGCCGACGGAAAGCCGGGTCGTTGCCAGTGGAATGAGCACCAATGCTACCACCAGGGAGGCAGCCAGGGCATACACAACCGGCAACCCTATTTGGCTCATAAAAAATTTAAACCCGCCGGAGTCGTCATTGATTAACAAAATGGGAACCAGGAGGGCGATTACCGTTGTGAGCGTCGCCAATATCAAGGCCAAATTCATCTCGCTGGCACCAAAGATGGAAGCATCTTTTTGCGATAGGCCATCGTTGCGCTTGTGATAAATGTTTTCTAACACGACAATGCCGTTGTCCACCACCATTCCCACGCTGATCATCAACCCCATCATCGTAAAGATGTTCAATGTTTTACCGGTAAAATAAAGCACCATCAGCGAAATAAGAATCGATAGCGGAATCGCGAACATCATAATGGAAGTCATACGAAAATTGCGTAAAAATAGCAGCAGAATAATGATTGCGAATGCGCCGCCCCAAAAAGCGGTATCTTGTAAATTATCGATAGAGTTTTTGATAAATCTTCCCTGGGAAACAAAAATATTTACTTCGGCATCTTTCAGAATAGGAACTTTGTTGATATCCTCTTGCAGGATTTTTTCCAAATTATCGCTGAGCGCAACCGTATTTGCCAGCGATTCTTTGAAAATTCCGATCAATAAACTGGGTTTTCCATTAACCCGCTCATGCCAGGTGCGTTTTTGAATATCATATTTCACATCTGCCACATCGCCGACGGTTAAGCCGAGGTTGTTGATGGGGAGATTTTTGATCGCATCGATGCTTTGGAAACGGGCAACAGAGCGAACGACGAACTTTTTACCGCCTTCGTAAACCCAGCCGGAAGATTGGGAAAAATTGTCATTCTGCAAGTTGGTGATAACTTCGAACAAGTTAACGCGGTGTGCTTTTACTTTATCCTGGTTTACCAAAATCTGGATGCTCTTTTCATCCGCGCCCCAAATTTGCACGTTGGCAACGCCGTCAATTCTTTCGATAGGGCGTTTGACGAAATGATCTACAACATAATAGGGATCATCAATGTGGTCCGGCAGGGTGATGGACAAAAAGACCACCGGGATATCCTGGTTGTTATCTTTGCGGAGCCAGTAGCGTTCGATGTCGCTGGGGATAATAGCGCGCACTCGTTCCATGCGGTCGCGCAATTGGTCGTAGGCGACATCCATATCAGTACCGGAGGCGAATTGCATTCCGACCCAACAGCCGTCGGAGCCGCTCCAGGAACGTACGGTTTTGATGCCGGGAATAGTGCGCACCTCTTCTTCTATTGGCCGGGCAATTTGCTCTTCCACCTCTTGCGGATTGGCATTGGGGTAGGGAACCCAAACGCCCAAATCCGGTTCGGTAAACCCGCTGGGGAACATTTCCAGGGGAACCTGCTGGTAAGCGATATAACCCACTACCAAAATCGCCAGCAGCGACACGGTTACCGTAATAGGCCGGTTGGCGGATAAGCTGGGTAGAAATGATGTTTTACTCATAGATGCTCCGAATGTTTGTAGTGCACGCTTTAGCGCGATTTTTCAGCATGAGACTGAACTACGAACTAAACTGCCGCTACTTTGTCTTTTGGCGTAAAAATAGCATAAACCGTCGGGATAACCACCAGCGTTAGTACAGTAGCACTAATGAGGCCGGCGATAACGGTGATGGCCATCGGCGTACGAATTTCGGCGCCCTCTCCCAAACCGAGCGCCATTGGTAACAGACCCAGGACGGTTGTCGCTGTGGTCATCAAAATCGGCCGCAGGCGGGCATGCCCGGCTTGTTTAATCGCTTCGTTTTTCGCAAGACCTTTTTTACGCAATTGGTTAATATAATCTACCAGCACAATGGCATTGTTGACGACAATTCCCGCTAACATAATAAACCCTAAAAACACCATGATGTTCATCGGAATTCCCAAAATCCACAATAGCAAGATAACACCGATTAGCGCGAAAGGAACCGTAAACAGAATGACCAGCGGATGAACAAACGATTCGAATTGCGAAGCCATCACGATATAGACCATAAAAATTGCCAGAAACAGGGCAAGTTGCAAGCTGCCGAGCGACACTTCCATTTCCTTATTTTGCCCGGTAATGTCGAAGAAGAAATCCGAAGGCATATCGAGGCTTTGCATCACCGCAAATACATCATTGCTGACGCTGGAAAGATCTCTACCGGCAATATTGGCAAGAATAACCGCCGAGCGCTGCTGTCCAATCCGGCGAATTTCGCTGGGGCCTTCGTTGATGGTAATCGCCGCAACGCTTTCCAGGGGAATATACATATCGCCATTGGGATTCACATTCAGGCGGCGCAAGCGGTCGATGGTTTCTTTATCTTCATCGCGCACTTTTACCCGGATATCGATGCGGCGATCTTCCTTTTTAAATTGGGTGGCAACATCGCCGCGCACTTTGTTACGAACAATGTTGGCGACATCTAAAATATTTAATCCATAATGCGCCAGGCGCGTGCGATTGTAGTTGATTTGCACTTCCGGGTTTCCGCGTTGCAAATTGGATTTTACATCGGTAAGCCCGGGGATTTGCGAAAGCTGCCGCACAGCTTCCTGGCTTACGGATGCTAATTGCGCCAGGCCATATCCTTTAATTTCCACTTCAATTGGCGTTTTAAAACTAAACAGCACCGGTCGCGATATTTTGTAGTTGATGCCGCTGAAATCGCTCAACGCCGTACGAATTTCGCCTAACACGCGCGACTCTACCGCCGTTGGCGATTCCTCCGAAGTATCCAGCGTTACCGTAATTTCCGCGGTGTGCTCGCCGGATTCGCTATCGGAAACTTTCGTGAGATCGATACCGGCAACTGTCGAGATTTTTTTGACGCCGGGAATGCCGGCAATCACTTCTTCGATTGGCGTTATAATTTCTGTCGTTGTTTCCACCGGTGTACCGATGGGCAGGCTTAATTCCACATTGAATTCGCCCTGGTGAACTTCCGGGATCAATTCGCTGCCCAGGCGGGGAAGTAGAACGAAAACCGCAATCAAAAACGGAATCACCGATAGTGCTAAAATTGCAGCGCGATTTGCGAGTGCCCATTCAATCATCCGCGAGTACACCACGCTGATTTTTTCCATTAATACATTGAATTTTTCGCTGATAAAATTGGCGACTTTCGACAGTGCATTTTTCCACAACCAAACAATGCCGCCGATGATAAAACCGGAAGCGATCATAACGAGTGTAACCAACCGGCTGATGATGATAAAAACCGAATGAAGAACAAACCGTAAAATGATATAAACAAGCCCCAATAAAAGGGGAATAAACATCAGGATTTTTTTCCACAAGGAGATTTTTTTGAAATAACGAAATCCGGCACCAAAACTTTTGGCAAACGCCGGAACACTCTCGAACTTTTTGAAATATGCTTTCGGTGATTCAGGCCTTGCCGTAACACTGCTGAAGTCAACTTTCAAGGAAGATAGCATCGGGATCAGGAACAATGCCACGCCCAACGAGGCCAGCAGCGAAAATACTACAGTAGTTGCCAGATTTCCGAAAATTTGCCCGGCGATGCCTTCCACAAATATCATCGGGAAAAATACCGCAATTGTGGTGAGAGTGGAGGCCGTTACTGCGCCGCCTACTTCGCCGGTGCCGCGAATAACAGATTGCACAAAACTATCGCCTTCTTCCCGGCAGCGAAAAATACTTTCGGTCACGACAATTGAATTATCTACCAGCATTCCGATGCCTAACGCCAGCCCGCCTAACGACATGATATTTAACGACACATCGAACAATCGCATAGGCGCAAATGTTGCAACAACAGAAATGGGAATTGCCAGCGCTACAATCGCGGTGGTAGAAAGGTTATTCAAAAAAAGGAACAGGACAATAACCGCAAAAATGCCGCCATAGAGAGCAGTTTTTTTCACTTCATCAATCGAGTTCTGGATAAAAACCGATTGATCGGTTAGCAGCTCTAAAGACATTTTTGGAGGGAGTTTATAAGCAATAAAATTCGTCATCAATTTCCGTTCAATCTCTTTGGCAAAATCCTCCCCGCCACGATTGCCGCGGTCTTTTTTATCACCTTCTTTTTCTTCATCTTCTGCTTTTTCTTCTTGCTCTTTTTCTGCGGTTTTTTCCGGCTGTTCCTTTTTCTTTTTCTGTTCTTCCTTAACTTTCGCAACATACTGCTGCTGCGCTTCGGTACCGAAAATCCGGTCGCGAACGGCCCTGGCAACTTCGACGATATTTGCATCGCCTTCTTTGTGGATTTCCAGTTCTACACTTTCTTTTCCATTTAACCGTGTAATCAACTGCCGCTCTTTAAACGTTTTGTAGATTCGTCCAACATCTTTTAAGCGGATTTCCCGGCTATTTTGAAAGCCCAGGCTGGTTTCGGCAATTTCTTCAATGGATTTAAATTCGTTTAATGTGCGGACGATAAATTCGGTAGGACCTTCTTTCAATTCCCCGCCCGCGAGGTTGACGTTTTCCTGCGACAATCGCTCGCGAATTTGCTGAATGTTCAGCCCCAAAACGCTGATGACATGCTCGTTAAGTTCTACGCGAATTTCTTCTTCGTAACCGCCTTTTACTTTTACTGCCGCAACGCCTTCTACTGTTTCTAAATCGCGTTTGATCTGTTCTTCGGCGACGTAGCGGTCAAAAAACAGATCCGGCCCGCCGCTTAAGCCTAAGCGGATAATCGGGTCTAACGAAGGATCGAATTTTAGAATCAACGGTTTTTCGGCGTCTTCCGGTAAAAACACCCGGTCGAGTTTTTCGCGCACTTCGTTGATGCCTTCGTTCATATCCGCATCCCAGTTAAATTCCAGGATCACATCGGATTGTCCCGCTTTCGATACCGAGCTGATGCTGACGAGATTCGTCACCACACCCAACGCTTCTTCAATCGGGCGAGAGATGGCGGTTTCTACTTCCTCCGGCGCAGAGCCGGAATATTCGGTACGAACGGTAAGCGAGGGGTAAGTAATGTCGGGCATCAAATTTAAGGAAAGCTGCGAGTAGGATATCCAGCCGAAAACGATGACGGCCAAAAATATCATCGTAATTGCCACCGGCCGGGTGGTGGTAAATTGGAAAAAACTATGTTTATCTTGATTCGGTTGCATTCGGATTCACTCTTTTTTAAAAATACTCTCTGCCAGAATTGATCGGTTTAATTCCGTGAAACAGCTACTGTTGTTACGGAAGAAATTTCCTCGGATGCACCATTTTGCCAGGCGTATTTCTTTTCGTTGATGATCTTTACTCTCGAACCGTCTTTCAGGGCATTTTGGCCCAAAACAATCACCTGGGTTCCCAGTTTAAGCTCGTTTAAGATTTCTACTTTTTCGGCATCCTCAAAGCCTTTTTTCAGCTCTACTTTGCGAGCGGTATCATTCTCCGCAATAAAGAAGTAGCTTCGTTCATTTTCATAAAGCAAGGCAGCTTTGGGAATCAGCGGGGCATCATCATGGGTATCGACAATTAGCTGGGCGTTGACAAACATCCCCGGGCGAATTCTGTTTTCCACATCTTTCACGGCTAACGTTACTTTAAACGTGCCGCTTTGCGGATCGATAATCGGGCTGATGCGTTTCACATGCGCTTTAAATTTTTTGCCGGGAAGAACATCGGTTGTTACAACCGCCGGTTGATCGTTGTAACATTTGGGGAATTCGTTTTGCGGCACAAACACTTTTACGATTTTTTCATCGAGGTTGGCGATGGTGAACAACTGGGTGGTGGGTTGAATACGGTCGCCCAACCGCACCAAGCGATCACCGATTACGCCGCTAATTGGCGCTGTAACGGTAGTATATTCCAAATTCAAGGCTGCTTGTTTCCAGGCAATTTCCGCTTGCTTCAGGGTTAATTCCGCCGCGTCGAATTCTTTTTGGCTTAACAAATCTTGTTCTTGCAGCTTTTGAAAGCGAGCAAAGTCCTGCTTTTGCTGCTCATATTCCACGCGTGCTCTTTGTTCGGCCAAATCGTATTCGTCTTTTTCGATTTGCACCAGCCTTTGCCCTTTTCGCACTTTCTGGCTCTCTTCCACATAAATCGCCTCCACCAATCCGCCAATGCGTGAAAACACATCAACTGTTTGCTCGGTTTCCAATGTGGAACTATATAACAAAAAACTGGAGATAGTGCCTTCGGTAAGGGTGGTAATTTCTACCGGAACGGCTTTGGGGCCATCTTCTTCTGATTCATCTTTTGAACCTCGTTTCTTTTTACTTTTTGAGGATGTTCCGGAATCTTCTTCATCAGAAGAATCACTGCTAACCTCGGTAGTGCTTTCATCGCCACCGGATGCGTTGGCATCGCTGGTACTGCAACTTGAAAATACCAGGGCAATGCTTAAAAGGATTACGAAAAAAAGTGCAAAGAATGATTTCATTAGTACAACTCCTCCTATTTTCATAATGTTCTCTATCACATTCAAATCACGTTACGACCATAAAATATATAAGTTTATGTAAAAATATTTCTATTATTTTTGTGAAATATCAATCCTTTGGAATTTCAAATATGGCGAGTTTAAATCCCTTAACAAGGGATTTTGCGCATATTTTACATCAAGTTTGGCTTTAAACCTTCGGGAGGTTTACAACAGCTTTTTATCTTGCTCAAGAATATAAAAATACCACATCACATGACGGTTGTCAAGGAATTGTCTACGATTGAACAGGGATTTTAATTTTACAATTCAACAACATTTCTCTTGACAATTAAAATTTTATTTTCTATACTCAAAAGAAAAATTTAGGTGGACCTAAAAATATTTTTGAGATTGATAAAATGAATAATGAAGCAATTGAAGATTACTTAAAAACAATTTACCAAATTCAGCGGAGTAAGGGAAAAGTTGCCACAACCACTTTGGCCAAACAGTTGAAAATTGCCCCGGCGTCCGCTACCGGAATGATCAAAAAACTATCCGAAATGAATCTTGTTACCCACGAACCATACCAGGGCGTAAAACTAACCGCATCCGGGAAAAAAATCGCATTGGAAGTTATTCGCCACCACCGTTTAATCGAACTATTTTTATCGGAAGCGCTTGGCGTTCCCTGGGATAAGGTTCACGCCGAAGCGGAAAAGTGGGAACACGTTCTCTCGGAAGATTTGGAAGACCGCATTGATGCGCTCTTAGGCCATCCGACTCACGATCCGCATGGCGCGCCCATTCCCGACCGCAATGGGCAAATGGCGGAGCGATCCAACGTTTTGCTGGCAGACCTGGAGCCAAATACAGCCGCGATGATTGTGGAAGTAAATGATAGCGATCCGGAATTGCTTCGCTACCTCGGCGATAAAGGTCTTTTCCCAGCAACAAAAATTCAGGTACTGGCCGTTGAACCATTTGACGGTCCGATTAAAATCAAAATTAAAGGAAAAGAATGTTCGGTCGGTAAAACTGTTGCCAAACAAATATTTGTTCGTGTGATTGAAACTGAAACTTAATGGAGTGCTTAAATGAAGTTTATTCTAAAATATAGTTTGCTAACCCTGGCTTTGGGGGGGATCGCCACAGCCGTTATCAGTTGCTCGGATATTTTGCCGCCTGCCCCGGAATCGGAAGAGGTTTTGGCCGAACCAGTAGCAGATTTAACCCCGGATCAACTGCGCGAACATATTCGTGGTGATGAGGAGTTTGGGCGAATTTTCGGTGAAGCAGATGGCCTGGGGCCGATTTTTGTTAGCAATGCCTGCGAAAGCTGCCACATCGGCGACGGTAAAGGCCATCCACTTACTACGCTAACGCGATTTGGCCGGTATGATGGAACTGTAT
>CAXHHS010000245.1:0-8660 GCA_964015645.1 uncultured bacterium | reverse complement strand
ACACCAAGAAGCTCGTCGGCAGCGTCAGATGTGTATAAGAGACAGCATGGGTATTGATCCGGCAAAATTAGCGACAGCATCGGTATTCAAATCATTCGTCACAAACCATATCACCTGGTCGGCATTTGCAACGCCGGGTGTTTCGCCGGATGCCGGTTCGTAAATCCCATTTTGATTGAGATCGTTAAAGGGAGCGCCAAGCTCAATGGGCCACTCTTGCCAATCCCGGGCATATTGTTCGCGGATGGCAGCAACATTTTGTGGCGTTACAGCACTGATCGGAATATTCAATAGTGCGGCGGCTTCCAAAATCAATTCGGTATCGGAAATGGTTAAATAATCTTTACGAATACGATAAATACGCACCCGTGAATCAGCCCCCGGGCCAACCGGATTACCATTTGCATCGATGTATCCCGGCACAGAGCCGCTAATATAAGTAGAGCCGCCAACCCGCAGTTGAAACTCGCTGTTAGGATCATTAACAATGCCGCCCCAAACAAAACCATCATTAAAAACTGCGCTAATAGCCCCGCTTGAAAATAGCCCGCCGGCATCACCGCTTTGCGGATCACGCCCGGTAACGCCATCCCACTGCAACCAATAAGACCAGTTGTTAATATTGTGCAACGTGACCGTTGAATTGAACTGTTTTGCGCCGGTTGTTAAAAAATTACTGGGAATTTGCTTACCAGCAGCATCTTTACCTTTTAATGCTGCTACGCCAATAATTAGACCTAAGAATATACTGCAAATCCATTGAAAATATCGTGTCATAATCTCCTCCTTATAATTTGGATAAAGTGTTAGTGTATTTATTAACTTTCAGGAGATTATTAATGTTGATGATAATTATTACCCGCGCATCACAGGGCCTGTTCTATAAAACCCTTCGGGTTGAACTCCTGAAAGATTATTGTTATAAAAATTGAAATTCATCTCTCTGTCATTCAATCCTGGAAGGGCCGGCATCAAAAAATGATGGAAATTTAAAGGTAAGAACAAGCCGCCTTTCGCCCAAAAAAAAAAGAGTGGCCGGCGCTGTTGATGGAGGTATGGGGTGCTTTGAAAGTTTTTAAATGTTATATCAACAGCGACAGACCAGGAAAATTGCGTTGTAGCAACTTTGTAAATTTTAGCAGTCAAACTTAAGGATAAAATAGGTAATTACGCCTTGAAATGCTATTCCACAAACGGGGCATTTTGGTGAAAATTGAATATCAGAATTGATCATTAAAATTACCCGAACGGGTAAAGCGCTTAATTTTCGTATAAGGTGTTGTTCTCCCCCGTTCCTTCCCTCCGGGGAGGGAAGCCAGGGGAGCAGGAGTGCTAAATGATGTAAGCCCGTCGTACGAGTTTTCGATTCGTATCTCCGGGTTAATTATACATTCTTCTAAAATGCCAACTTTTTGAAAAATTTTTTATTTTATCAAGGAGTGTTGCGTAAAAATTTTAACGCAGCAGAACCATCTTCTTCGATTCGACAAAATTACCAGCGGTCAAGCGGTAGAAATAGATGCCGGATGCCGCCCGAACGCCTGCTTCGTTTTTTGCATCCCAGCGGAAGGTGTATTGCCCGGCAGATAGTTTTTTGTTAACCAGTGTTTTCACCTTTTGTCCTAAAACATTGTAAATATTCAGCTTGGTAATTACTGACTGCGCCAATCCGAATCGAATTTGTGTCTCCGGGTTAAAAGGATTAGGGTAGTTTTGATCGAGATAAAATGCTTGCGGAATGTTTTCCCCGGCAATGCCCACCGGCAGCGGTGACTGCACAAGAAGGATATCACCATCTTTATTCGGTTTGGCGGTGGTGATGCGGAAAATGGTACCTTCCTCCGGCATTTGCTGATTTATATTGTTCGGGAAGTTGGGAGCATTAACATCACCTCCGTTCCAGTTGACCAGCACCATTCGTGCTAAAACCTCAACACCCACAGACCCGGTATAAGTGCCATTTTCAATCGAATCTTCAATTGCCAAATATCCTTCCTCTCCTGGCGGTTCGTTTGCGCTAATAGTGGTCGGGTTATACCAGTATATCCAATCGGTTTGCGGATCGTCAGTTAAATCCGAAACGGTATGATCCGTGCCGTCGAAATTCCATTGGCCGTCTCCATTACCATCGATCATAATGGGAAACATTCGGTAATCATCGGAGGGATCACCCGGAGTGGCAATACCGATATTCCAAAGTTCGAACGGCGCTTCTATAAATTGGCCGCTGCCAAAAACATCCCAGGCAATGCTGCTGCCGGTAAAGCGCAGTTCAAAATCATAAGGAATGATTTGCGGCCAATTGCCGCCGTTGCGCGATACGCTTTTGCGAAAAAAGAGGTAACTGCCCGGTGGAGCTTCCGGTGGAAATTGAGGAGAAGGAATATTCGTGTTGCCGCTATGGATTAGCCATTTTCCGGGACCGATTTGCTGTCTATCCGCCGGCCTCCCAATGCCGGGAAATCCTTGAGAATTATCCGCTGCTCCATCCGGGGGAATTAGTGGCCCCGCAGCATTAGCAATCACTTCAAAATTCGTAAAATTCCGGATAATTTCATTTACCTGGAATTGGATACCATCTACCACCGGATGGATAAAATGTAGTGAATTCGCAACCCGGGCATTGTCGATTTTTATAGCGCCGTCGGTTTGATCTGTCAAACGCCAAGTCAGGAAATCACCGAAAATTGAATCACTAACTTCCGTAAAATCAATTTGATAGAGATGGCCATTGAGAAGTGCAGGATCGGCAATAATCGGAAAGACGCTTGTTGTAACACCAACTTCCGATACTACCGCCAGCGTATCTCCCCAAATGGCGGGTGGCTGCCAGGGAGTGACCGGAAATGTTTTCAACTTCAGTTTTTTGTGCTTATCAAACGATATCTGCATTGGAAAATTAATGGAATCTCCCTCAGCAGGGCCGGTTACGGCGATAAAAAACGATGGATTGAAAACGGTTTCACCGGGAGAGATTGAGCCGGGAAATGTTTCCTCATTGATGTTCAAACTGCTAATATCATTCACACCATCAGGATTGTAGATATCAAATGTTAAATAGACGGTTTCGTTGTGATTGATGCTGGAATCCTGCTGGCCGTTTTCGGTGAGGATGCGAAAATTCAACAACTCCGGTTGCGGGCGCAGCATTACTTCGCTTAACATCGCAGGAATTGTCGTTGCCCCCATGGTGCTTTCGACAACCAAATCTCCCCGGTAAGGATATTTCCGATTGACGATAGAAAGTTGGTTTCCCCAGATATTGTCATTCGCCAGGCTGTCGTTGTGCAGGCCATCGTCAAAAAGCATCATATCAATACCTGGTTCGGAACCGAACAAAGGGAAAAATTGTAGTTGAACGCCGGAAACATTATTGAAAGAAGCGAGATTTATTTGCACCGCCAATTCAGACGCCTGGGCATCAGGATGGGTTAGGCGTGATGAAATTTGCGGGGGCATCAGGCCATTGTTGTAAAATTTCTTGAGCACCTTACTTTGCTCTTTCAACACATTAACCGCATTTAAATAAGCAAGCGGATTGCTAACGTCTAAACCATCAATGGCGCCAGTTAATGCAAAAACGACTTCCTGAACGCCACCAGGTTGCAATGAGAAAGCCCCGGAAGATACGATAAATGTACGATTGGAAGGCCCGGTTGTACCGGGCGGCATTCCGTCAATATCCAAATCCGAATTTCCATTAACGATAGCGTCATAGGGATCCCCATTTAATGGAAATTTGGTAGGTCGGCCAGCGAGAATTCCGGTTCCATGCCGATAAGGGAGTGGGTTATCCACATTATTATAGGGAATAAATCCTCTCATCCAATTATACCACATTAAAGTACCATCGTAGTCTCCTATTATTGGGTCGGGAATAACATCACCGGCTGCGTTAAAACTAAAAGATGATAATGGGAGGTTTTTGTAATCGAGTATTGTATGAAAATCGAATAAGGCCGTATCACTAGGCGATGGCACAACAGGCCCTTGTAGAAGTAGATATCCAACAGCGGCTGGTGGAATGCCAGCACTTTCGAATTCCGTATCAATTGCCGAGCCATTGTAAGCAAATCCCAAATTTAATAGACTGTCGCATCCAACAACGTCATCTCTAAAATTTCCTACATCTGTCTCCGGCCATACAGCGATATACATAGAATCAATTAGAAATGAAGATTTATTACTCAACCGCAACCGTCGATAAATGGTATTGCCAAACGGCCCGCCAGATTTGTAAGCCCAGCTCGTGTGTTGAATTTCCAACTTTAGTGGTGGCGATCCGGTGAAATCGGACATGGCAGTCGTATCCAAATCATGCATCACAAACCAGGTTACCTGGTCGGCATTCGCCACGCCGGGTGTTTCGCCGAATCCTGGTTCGTATATGCCATTTTGATTTAGATCGTTAAACGGTGCACCAAGTTCGATTGGCCACTCTTCCCAATCCCGGGCATATTGTTCGCGGATGGCGGCAATATCTTGGGGTGTAACAGCACTGATCGGAATGTTCAATAACGCGGCAGCTTCTAAAGTCAACTCGACATCGGAAAACGTCAGATAATCTTTGCGAATACGGTAAATACGCACGCGTGGATCGGCTTCCGGGCCTACCGGGTTACCGCTCGCATCAATGTATCCCGGCGTGGAGCCGCTAACATAGGAAGATCCGCCAACCCGCAAGGGGAACTCACTGTTGGGATCGTTTACAATACCACCCCAAACAAAACCATCGTTAAAAATAGCAGTGGTGATTCCTTGTGGAAAAAACCCACCGGCAATACCGGTTTGCGGATTACGCCCGGTAATTCCGTTCCATTGTAACCAGTAAGACCAGTTGTTGATATTGTGGAGTGTGTAAGTAGTATTTAGCTGGTTTATTTCGGTTGATTGGAACTTACCGGGAGTTTTTTTAATAGCAATGTCTTTGCCTTTTACTGCGGCTGTACCAATAATTAGACAAAAAAATGTACCACAAATCCATTGAAAATATCGTGTCATTTACCTCCTCCTCATGATTTCGATAAACCATTATTGAATTTGTTAAACTCAATATGGCGGCCTGCCCACAAGAATATTAACGCAACACTATCATTTTACGACTTTTTACAAATGCACCGGCGGTTAGGCGGTAAAAATAAATGCCGGAAGCAACTTTCTTCCCACTACTACCTCTGCCATCCCATTTAAAGGTATATTCACCGGCAGGTAGTTTTTTATTAATTAGTGTTTTTACTTTCTGCCCTAAAATATTGTAAATATTTAGTTTGACATCTACTACCTGTGCCAATCCGAATCGAATTTGCGTTTCCGGGTTAAAAGGATTAGGGTAATTTTGATCGAGGTAAAATGCTTGCGGAATGTTTTCCCCGGCAATGCCCACCGGCAGCGGTGACTGCACAAGAAGGATATCACCATCTTTATTCGGTTTGGCGGTGGTGATGCGGAAAATGGTACCTTCCTCCGGCATTTGCTGATTTATATTGTTCGGGAAGTTGGGAGCATTAACATCACCTCCGTTCCAGTTGACCAGCACCATTCGTGCTAAAACCTCAACACCCACAGACCCGGTATAAGTGCCATTTTCAATCGAATCTTCAATTGCCAAATATCCTTCCTCTCCTGGCGGTTCGTTTGCGCTAATAGTGGTCGGGTTATACCAGTATATCCAGTCGGTTTGTGGATCGTCTTCTTGCGGGGAAGCGGTGTGATCTATACCGTCAAAGTTCCATATTCCGTCGCCGTTTCCATCTATAATAATCGGCACCATTCGGAAATCATCAATAGGATCATCCGGCGTTCCGATGCCGATATTCCAAATCTCAAAAGGCACTTCAATAAATTGAGCGCTACCAAAAGCATCCCAGGCATAACTATTTCCGGTAAAACGCAATTCAAAATCATAGGGTATGATTTGCGGCCAGTTAGCGCCATAGCGGGTAACTCGCCCCAGGAAATTTTCATCCCGGCTGGCTTCCGGATCGCCATACTCAGCTCGGTTGCCGTTGTCGCCGGTGTGGATCAACCAGATGGCTTCCCCTACCTGCTGGCGTTCCGTTGGCCGGGCGGAAGGGAATCCCTTAAAATCGGCCGCGGCCCCCTCCGGCGGGTTTAGCGGCCCGGCAGCATTAGCAATGGCTTCAAAATTGGCAAAATTCGGAATAATTTCTTTTACCTGGAATTGGATACCATCCACTACCGGGTGGAGAAAATGTGGCGAATCCGCAATGCGGGCATTTGCAATTTTTATGATTCCATCCGTCTGATCCGTTAAACTCCAGGTGAGGAAATTACCAAAAATCGAATCGCTAACTTCCGTAAAATCAACCTTATAGAGATGGCCGTTGAGGAGCGCAGGATCAGCAACAATCGGAATTACGCCGGTTGCAACGCCAATTTCCGCCACAACCGACAGCGTATCGCCCCAAATAGAAGGCGGCTGCCAGGGAACCAGCGGAAAGTTTTTTGAAGATAGAATTTTGTGTTTATCAAAAGATATCACCAGCGGGTAATTTACAGAATCGCCCTCGGAAGGAGCGTTTATAGAGACGAAAAACGTGGAATCGGAAACTGTTTCGCCAGGTGGAATAAAATTGTAAAACGCGCCATCGTTAACGGCTACCCCGTTTATATCGTTTACCCCATCGGGATTGTGGATATCGAAGGCGATATAAACCGTTTCGTTGTGATTGATGCTGGAATCCTGCTGGCCGTTTTCGGAGAGGATGCGGAAATTCACTAATTGTAGCTGCGGGCGCAACCGAACCATATCTAACATTGAAGGAAGCGTTATGGAACCGGCAGCGCTTTCTACAACCAAATCTCCGCGGTAGGGATATTTTCGATTTTCAATGGAGAGTTGGTTTCCCCAAATGTTATCATTCGCCAGGCTGTCGTTGTGCAAACCGTCGTCAAAGAGCTGGAGGTCAAAATCGCCTTCGTTTGTGAATGAAGAAAAAAAGCGAATTTGAGCACTGGATATATTATTGAAAGCGGATAAATTAACCTGAACGGCCAATTCGGACGTTTGCGCGTCCGGGTGTGATAAGCGGCTAGAAATTTCCGGCGGAGCAAATCCACCATCATAAAACGATTTTAAGGCTTCTCCCTGCGCTTTCAACAAATTGACAGAATTATATTGTGCTTCAAAATCAACATAGTAAGGATACCCGTCTATTGCGCCGGTAAGCGCGAAAACCGCTTCTTGAACATCGCCGGGATGGAGCGTGAACGCGCCGGTGGAAATTGCCAAACGCCGCTCGCCCGGCCCCATATTTCCACCCCGCCCATCGACGTCCAAATCCAGGTTTCCTAAAATAACGCCTTCGTAAGGATCGCCGTTTAAAGGAAATTTCGTCGGTCTACCGGCCAGTGCACCGTCGTAATGGTGCATTGGCTGGGGATTTTCAATATCAAAAGAGGGAATATATCCTCGCAATAAATTGAACCATGCTCTTGTGCCGTCATATTCCCCGATCGGTGGATCTACAACGGGATGAGTGCCGGGAACGAACGGTGAAAACGAAGTCATCGGCAGGTTTTTATAGCCAGAAATTTTTTGAAAATCAAAAATGGCAGTGTCACCGACGGAAACGACAATCGGCCCTTGCAGCAAAACATAACCGGCGGATATTGCTGGCGGGCTTTGCCAGGTGACAGTCACCGGGCCATTGTATGCAAATCCCATATTCAGCAAACTGTCGCAGCCAACAACATCATCCCTAAAGCTGGCGATATCCGGGTCGCTCCATTGGCCGATGTACATGGAATCGATGGTAAATTCCGATTTGTTAATCAAGCGCAATCGTTTGTAAACACTATTCGCAAACGGCCCGGCGGATTTGTACGCCCAACTCGTAAATTGGAGCTCCAGCTCCAGCGGCGGTGCTCCGGCGAAACCAGACATCGCGGATTCATTTAAATCATTCATTACAAACCAGATCACTTGATCGGCACTCGCAACGCCGGGTGTTTCACCGGATTCCGGCTCGTAAATACCATTTTGATTCAGATCGTTAAAGGGTGCGCCAAGTTCGATTGGCCATTCTTCCCAATCCCGGGCGTATTGCTCGCGCACAGCTGCAATATCTTGCGGAGTAATATCGCGAATTGTAAGGTTTAGCAGTTCTGCAGCTTCCAGCATCAACTCTGCATCGGAGGCGGTGCTGTAATCATTACGAATGCGATAAATGCGCACTCGTGAATCAGTTTCCGGGCCAACCGGGTTACCATTCGCGTCAATATATCCTGGCACAGAGCCGCTAATATAAGTTGATCCCCCAACTCGTAGGGGAAACTCGCTGCCGGGATCATCTACAATACCGCCCCAGACAAAGCTATCATTAAAGATGGTGCTATAAATTGTTCCCCTCGGGAATAACGCGCCAGCGCTGCCGGGTTGCGGGTTGCGCCCAGTTACGCCGTTCCACTGCAGCCAGTAAGACCAGTTGTTGATGTTGTGAAGCGTATATGTGGTGTTTAGCTGGTTTATTCCGGTTGATTGAAGGTTGGTAGGAGCTTGTTTTGCAGGTACATTTTGTCCCTGAAGCGCAAGACTAAAAACAAACCAATAGAATGCCCATTGAAACAATCGCCCCATTGCTTCCTCCTAAGAATTTTCCGCAAAAGAGATGGCCTTACCATTTTTATAGTCGCAGGAC
>CAXHHS010000244.1:0-8675 GCA_964015645.1 uncultured bacterium | reverse complement strand
CCACAGAGCCGGTAGCCAGCCGCACGTGAATAATGTTATTGGGTGATGGCGGCGTTTCCCAGGGAATCTCCCGCCCGGCAGTTTTCCAAACAGCGAAGTTTTTACCGCAGGACATCACCGCCGCTATTTTGCGCACCCGCGCGGTATATTTTTCAGCATACGCCGGCTGTGGAAATTGTTTTGCAAACGCCTTTAAAGCCGCTAAAAAGTGCTCACCGTACACATTCATATTGCGGTGGGAAAAGGGATCTTCTTCCGTAAAGATTTTGTAGAATTCCTTAAAATCATCGTGCGTTTCAATAAACTGCTGCCATTCGATATTCAAAATATCCGCGACATAAAGTATCTGCGTTACCGCTACCGAATGATTGAATACGTAGAGGTCTTCCGCTTTCTGTAAAAATCGGGGATGATCCTGGTAATTGTGCGAGGCCACATTCGGGAAATATTCCTGAATGTAGCGAAAGCGCGGGGAGAGCAATAACTCTTCTTCGATAAACTCATGTAAAATATGAGGTTTAACGCGAAGGAAAAAACGAAAAATGTCCCCGGGATCGGTGTTGGAATTGCCGAATTCACGATAATCGCGCTCGCGGCCCTTACGATCTTTTTTGTAAGGTTCACGTATTTTGCGCACATCGATTTCCCCGGCAAAATCGAAATATGGTTCCAGGAATACGTGGCGAATTCGCTCGGCCAATTTGTAACGAACTTTCAACACATTGCTACGGGCTTTGCGGCGGAAGGCGGCTTCATCGACAAAATTGCCATTGCTGCTTTGCAGCGCTTCTTCCATTTCCAATTGTAAAACGCCTTTAACCATGACGCGGTAAGCATAATGATGAGGAAATTCCGGAAAGCAAAGCGTTTTGCCCACACCCACACCATCCATGCCGCGGTTCTTCATGGCATAAAGCGCCTCATCCAGAATATAGCTGGGAACATTGTGAGTGCCGATGACCGCTGCAACCCCACAATTGGTTTGCCCAACCGCACGCGGCTCCTTCGCAGCAATCACTGAGTCTCGATGTTTGGAATGTTCTCGCCGCTGGCGAATGCGAAAATCGACTCGCTCCTTCAAACCGATCCACTGGATTTTGTCGAAGCGCCCGCGCAGTTCGCGAACATCTTTTACACCGAGGCCCGCCAGGGCACGAATTACTTGCATCTGCATAATTAAAAAAGCGTTGATAATCTGGCGCGAATTTAAATCTACATCACGCAGGTTCTGCATAATCAAATTGCTGGTGGCGATTCCCCGCGAACAGCCGTCGTGGCAATTGCGATTGCGGTCGCAGCCGATTGCCACCATGGGAGCGGTTCCCCAAATAACGCCGTCTGCGCCCAGGGCAATCGCTTTGATAACATCCTCATAAGTGCGAATGCCGCCGCTGACCATAAACGTAACATGGTTTCGCAGCCCATCGCTCACCAGCCGATCATGAATGAGGGGAATGGCATATTCGATATGCATTCCCATTTGCCCTTTGATGATATTGGGCGACGCACCGGTACCGCCACGCGGGCCATCCAGCCAAATTTCAATTTTCATTCCATATTTTTTGGCATACTCCACCAACTCGTCACCTTCGCGTTCCGCTTGATATTTCAGCACTTCTTCGGTATTATCCTTGGCGATACGCCCCAGCCCGGCGGCGATAAATTCAATATCCACCGACGGCGAAACCTTGACAGAAACAACCGCCTGCGGGTTGATCATCCTCACCATATCAATGAACGATTTTACATCTTCAATAGAATAACAGTTATGAAACGGGAACGGCGAAATGACGCTGGTGTAAGAATAGCTGATAATTTCCTCGCACAGCCGCACGGTGCGTTCGAATTCAATCGGATCAATTTCATTTGCCGCCTGGAGTTCGTATGCTTTTTGCTGGATTTGCCATAGCCATTGTTTCAGTTCGGGATAAATTTCCTCATCATCGTGTGATTTTAACAAGTGCGGATAAGCCTCTTTCGCGACAGCTTTCAGCGGGTGCTGCGCTTCTTTTTCGATCTTTTCGATGCGATTGATGAGCGTACGGATTTTTTCGGTCTCCAGTTTTTCCAGCCCCTGGATACCGCGCAGGTAGGAAACCAGTTTGTTCACTTTCCCGGCGAGGATATGGCCGCCGATGCCCATTTTGGCGCCCTGGCTGTAGGCGATGACCACCCGCCGCGCTTTTTTGATCGTTTCTTTCGTGACGCCGAAGAGGCCGGTTTTTAGCTCGGTGGAAACGAACGGTTCATCGGCCTCGCTAATCACTTCGTAAAAGAGAAATGGCTGCAATTCCGGGTAGCCGGTCAGCGTTTCGTAAATGCTGGCGCCGTTTGCTTCCGTGATGCCGTTATCCGATAAAATCGCCTTGATTTCCTTCGTGGTGTAATGCCGGTCGTGTTCGAAGAATGGTTTGATGCGCTGAATATCCGACTCGGTAAAAAATATCGGCTCGCCTTTGCGATTGAGAAAAAAGCAGGTGGGGTAGCCGCCTTCCCCGGTATCGTACTGAATGCCAAGCGCGCGGGCTGCAATCACATGCGCCCGCCAGGTATCCAGCCCGATAGAGCCGACCGACTTGCCGCCGAACATCCAGGGAGCTTGCAAAATAAGACCTTTATCTAACGCCAGGGCGGTGGATACTTTATCCAGGTCGGCGTCGGGGATAATGTCGGGATCGCGCTGGTAAAGGATTTTCATCACGTCGAAACCATCGCCCAGCAGACCGGTGGCCTTCACATTTTTAATGAAAACCATCTCCCCATCCCCGGCAGCCATGCGCCCGAACGATTGGATCAGCGGCCCGGACCACACGTGATCGCGCTGGTAGGCCATTTGGTTGATGCTGCCCAATTCGTAAAAATCGTGCGGCGAGCGCAATTTCTCTATCCGTGATTTCAGCGTGCTATAAATTGGAGAGGATTCCGCTGGCAGCAACTCGCTTTCCATTAAATCGGTATTTAATTTTTCGTAAAGTGCAATCTTCTGTTCCTGCTCCAGCACGTTTTTTTGCAGGCGTTCTTCCAGTTCATAAAAATCGATCAGGCGGCCTTCTTCCCCCACGGTTTTTTTGATGTCTTTAAATCCTGACGCACCGAGCACCTCCAAAATCTGCACCTTGCGCGATTCCATCTGGTTGTTGAGGCGCTCTACCGCCCAATCGATATCGAGGTTAACGAGTTTTTCGGAAGTAGTTTTTCCTTCCTGAACCGCTTTATACGCAAAGGGATCGAGCGCTAATAAGGCGGCAATGTCGATGAGCGTGGCTTCCGCTCCGCGCTGCACGGTTTTTTGGCTGTCCGAGGCCAGGCGAATGCCGCCGGAAGCAATCAATGAAACCTTATGCCGCCGCCCGGTGTTGAGCAAGTAATGGTGAATATCCCGCACGGCGCCGGAGGTCACAAAATATTGATCCTTGTTACGCAGACCGTGAATGTGCAATACATCCATTTCCAGGCGCATAAAATCCTCGATCAAATCCTTTAAATGCGGCAGAATTTCCCCGGCGACAATGTCGTATTCGGAAACTTCGATGTAGCCGCACAACAGCGGTGTTTTGCCGTGGTAACGTTCCCCGGATTCCCGCAAGTAGCGGGCGGTTTGCGCCATCTCGTCATGCGGGGTAATTTCGAACATGGGCATTTTCCAGAGATCCATCAACAGCGTGCGCCGCACGTGGGGGTTGACGCGCAAATGGTCTAACATCTCCAAATCCACCCGGGGGATGATGACCGGCGGCAATTGCTGGTATCCGCCTTCTTGCAGGAAAAAATCGTAATATTCCAGGATGCGGTTTAGTTTGATGTTGACCAGGGTGTTTTGCTGTTCAGCCACTTTAATAAGCGCCAACTCCATACGACCGTTGCTTTGCAGGCGGATGTGGTTGTATAAAATCGGCGATTTTAATTTGATTTTGGGGAAAGGTGGATTATGGAGATTTTCCTCCGCATCGAATTTACAGTAGCGATGGCGCTTACCGAGGTTAACGGAAAGCTCTTCATCGGGGTCGCCTTCGTGCAAGCGATTTTGCGCCGGGCCAACGATGTGAAAATGCGAGAACCGTTCGGCATCGAACCCAATCCCCATGTGGCGGTCGCCTTGCCCCATCCCGGAGACCGGAATCTGCCCGGTGGAGGCTTCTTTATCGATTTCCATCAAAATTTCTTCCGTGAAATAAATATCGGCTTTTTCCGTTAGCGCCGGCGAGCGTTGAATGGTGGTGGTATCGCGCAGAAAGATTTTTTCGGTTTCCCAGTATTTTTTCTCTTCCATATCGACGGCGTTTTCGATCAACTCCTGCACGAAATCCCGTTCCATTTGCACCGCTTTATTTTGGGGGCAAAAGTTAATGCAGGCGTTGCACAGCGCGCAGTTTTCATCGATGAGTTCCGGTATTTCGCGGGGATTGCCCTGGCGTGCGCCGTAAATGCAAGCGTTTTCATGCCCGCACATCCCGCAGTGAATGCAGGTTTCCGGATCGATAAACAGTTTGGAATAGGCAAACCCGCGCGGATAGTTGATGGTTAAACCGTGCTCCAGGTGCGAGCGTTCTTCCTTTTGTTCCGCCATAGTGTGTTCGCGGTAGAGCTTGCTCTCTTTCATCACCTCCCACATGCGGTCAATGAAGTCTTCTTTTTCCTCCGGTGCCAGGCCGAGGGCTTTTTGGAAACGGGGATCGGCTTCTACCATATCGAACATACCGGTCAACGGAATATCGGTGGGGCAAACGCGAGTGCAGTTGTCGCAGCGGGTGCAGGCGAGAAATCCTAATGCTTCCGCCTGATCGATGGATTTTCCCTGCGCCAAACGATTGGCGGTTTTACGGCGGGTAATGGGGGTGGCGATACCCAGCAGCCCAAAAACATCACTAGTAGGACAAACGCGTTCGCAGCTATCGCACTCCGCGCAGGCGCTGTTAATTTCCAGCAGGGAAGAGCGCTTCGATTCCAGCTTTGGCGGAATTACCGTGGGGAAAACTACTTCATTTAATTTCCACAGTAGCCGCCCGGGCGCGTAAACCGAAATCGTTTTTCCGCGTTCCCGCCCTTTCTGGAGAAATTTTACAGCGATTTCCATTGGGAGCGCCGTGCGTTTAAACAGTCGTAAACCGGTTTTTCGCCCGGCAGCATTGATAAATTTACTTTGATTGATCAGCTTGTTGGGATCGAGTTCTGTTTTTAACCGCTGAAGTTCGCTAATGCGTTTTTCTTCAGCTGCATTTTTACGCAGCGCTTTCAGAAGCGGCAAATTCCAGATGCCGGTGCCGTAGGGCCGTCCGCCGAAATAAATTGCGGTTTGCATCATAAACGGCACCAGGCCGAGGTAAATTTTGTGACGCGTATGGCTGATATCCGCCAACAAAATCGATTGAATCAACATCTCGCCGTTGCTTAAAAAGTGGCCTTCTGTTTTCACCGGGTTTTCGGTCCAGTTGGTGATAGTCGCTTGCAAATAACCGATGTATTCCGGGAATTTTTCCAGCGGCAAAATGGTTTCGCTTACCAACATGGATGGCCCGCGCGATTTCATCTCCACCGGTGCGTAGCGGTGCTTCCAAAATTTATGCGTCAAATCCACGGAAAGGCGGCGGAAGGAAATTTCCCGAAAGCGGCCTTCGCCTTCGCCAGCGTTAAAGATCGAATATTTCAGGCATTTTTCGTAATCTTCCAACGTATCGAATTCCATTACCACCACATGTTCGAGGCGCTGCATTTCGGCGACCATTTCCAGGTCACGCTGCACGCGGTTGATGCGGAGATCGTCTTTGGCTTCCAGCGCAGCTTCTAACGCTTTTTGATGTTTGGATTTTTGCAACTGATACGTGGTTTGAATATAGTGCCGGTCGAAATAAATCATAGAAGTTGGCGTCAGTTTCCACTCATGCACCAATTGCACAAATTTCCGGGCGTCATCTGCCGAAGAAAACGAAAACGCATAAGGTTTGGATACGTGGGTTTCGCACTTCACTTTCAACACAACGCCGGCCACGATACCGATTTGCCCTTCGCTCTCGAATAGTTGATGGAAGAGCGCATCTTCCGGTGTAAGGGTTTGCCATTCGCCGTCGGGCCGCAGCAGAAAAATCGCTTCTACGGAATTTTTTACCGGGCCATATTTATAGGTGCCGATGCCCAATCCACCGGTTACAACCCAACCGCAAATGGTCCCGGAATTGGGGTTGGTGAGTTCCTGGCAAAGCGCGAACTCTTTACTTTTCAGTAAGTTACGAGCGTCGGGAAATAGCACGCCGGCAGCAATGGTTAAAGTGGATTCTTCTTCGTTTAATCGATAAAAATCGAGGTAGGAAAGATCGAGCACAACCTCGTTATTCACTGGTACCGCCCCGCCAAAAGGCCAGGTTCCCGCACCACGAATGGTGTAATGAATTTTCTCTTCAAATGCTATTTGAACAAATGCTTTTAAATCCTTCAGCGAACCGGGGCGCACGACGAAGCGGCATTTTATTTTTAACAACGCTTTTTTCAGCAGGCCGGGCACAACGGCTGTGCCGGTATCGGAGCTGTAAATTTCTTTTTGCACTTCGGAAAGTGAGAATATCATCGTCGCGGTGCTTAATTGATCTTTCAGCTTTTGGTACAGAGAATCGTTGGCAAGCGCGTCATCATTCGTTTTAGCAGCAGGGAATTTTTCGAACAGCAAATCAATGGCATTTTGCTGGGATTTTACGCGATTTTCGGCAGATTCCTGGTGGAGAAATTCGAATTCGGTTTGGAAATTCCTGGTATTCATACGGGCAGTCCCGGGGTTAGGTACCAATAAAGGCGGAAGATTAAAAGATAAAAAACGAAGCTATAAAACTAAGCGCACGAATATTTATTATTTTTTGCGAAAAGAATTTGGCAAACGCCATTCATTTTGATAGGCGGCAAATATACATCAAGATGTTTTGAAAAGTAAATTGAATTTGATAATGGTTTGGGAATTCAATGGGGTGTTTATCTCAGCCAAAAGAATTGTAATTCGTGTGCTTTTTCAAAACAGAGGTTTGAATTTCATGCCGGAAAAGTTGTTGATTTTTGATGATTTGCAGACCATATTAAAAGTATCAAAAGAAGGAGAAGCAATGAGCGTGGAAGAAGCTGTTCTGGAAAAACTGCAATGCCTCCCGGCGGACAAAAAACAAGAGGTGTTGAATTTTGTGGAGTTTTTGCTGCAAAAGATGCCTAATTCAGAAAAACGCCAAAATTTAAAAGGTCTTTGGAAAGATAACGTTAATATCACAGAAGAGGATATTGCAGAGGCGCGCAAAGAAATGTGGAGTAATTTTGGCGATGAGGATAATTTATGAACATCGCGGTAGCAGATACCCATGTACTTATTTGGTATTTGAGTGATTCGCCAAAATTATCTTCCAAAGCACTTGAAAAATTCGAAACAGCATTAAATGCTGGTGGTCATATATGTATTTCTTCAATAACACTTGTGGAAATTGTCTATCTTGTAGAAAAAGATCGAATCTCAGTAGATGCGAGCAATCAACTCTCGAAAGTTTTAGATAACCCTGATACTTATCTCAAAATCATAGATTTAAATCGAAATATCGCTGAAAGTGTCAAGCTCATCTCCCGCGACGCCGTTCCGGATATGCCAGACCGTATTATTGCCGCAACCGCCAGCTTTTTAAACCTGCCATTAATTACGCGTGATCATAAAATTCGTGCTGCCAATCTGAAAACAATTTGGTGAAAAACCGGCTTTGCAAAACAACGCCAGAAAAAAATAGACAAAACTACCCAACCAGCGGACGAAATTTATAGCCGTACACAATCAATCCCCGTTCTCCCTCTTCACTGATCTTTCTCACAACCATTTCCACCGGCATTCCGATTTCCACTTCTTCGGAAGTAACATCCGTCAATTGCGCGGTAATGCGCGGGCCTTCTTCCAAATCGATTAGCGCGACGATGTAAGGTACATATTCCTCAAACTGTGATGGTGCTTGATAAACAGTGGAAAAACTGTACACCGTTCCTTTCCCGGAAAACTTAAATGGCTCAAAGTCACGGCTTTTGCAATTGGGGCAAACGATTCGCGGAGGGAATTGTAAATCGCCGCAGGCAGCACACTCGCTGCCTTGCAGCCGGTATCGTTGGTCTAATAATCGCCAGGTGCGGGGGATGTCCATTGAGAAGCTCTTTTTTATCTATTCTAATTTAGTTCAAGACCAAAGCTTGCAAGTGATCTAAAGTGAGTTAAAATTTAAAAAACTTTAGTCACTTTAGATCACTTGCAAACTTAAAACTTAGTTTCCAGTATTCAATCATCAACTTTCAATATCGAAGTAACCACCGTCGCCCCGCTGCCGCCGATATTTTGGATCATCGCCGTTTTGGCATCCGGCACCTGGATAGCATCCGGCGCTTCCCGCCGAAGCTGCTGCACCGCTTCGGCTATTTGATATAAACCGGTTGCACCAACAGGATGTCCCCTTCCTTTCAGCCCACCAAAGGTAGAAATTGGCAAGCGGCTTTTGATGGCAAATTCGCCTTCGTTTACCAACCGCAGGGCGTCGCCACGGTCGGAGAAACCGCTGGCTTCCAACGAAAGTGCGGTCATAATGCTGAAGGCATCGTGAACTTCAAAAAAGTCGATGTCTTTTTGCGTGATTCCGGCAGCACGAAAAGCTTTAGCTGTGCTGCGCTCCACGCCTTTTAGC
>CAXHHS010000243.1:0-8698 GCA_964015645.1 uncultured bacterium | reverse complement strand
TAGTGATAAGATAATTAACTAAGGGGACTGTCCAAAATTACCCGACCATTTCAAATTCTACTATTAGGTCAAATAATATCGTTAATAATTGGTGAGTATAATCGATATAAGCAGGAATCCACTGAACTAAACAATTTTAGAAAATCTATACTGCAAGAATTGATTTTGCTAAAGTCGAAAGGGTTAAAGTTTCTTTATGCAATAAGAGCAAATGGAGCAATTTTTAATACTGAAAGTGAGGAATTTCCTGAATTGCTAATTAAAATGGACATAATATAGCAACCAAATTCAATTGATATATGAAATTAGAGAAGAATTGCGAAATATTACAGAAAATATAACTACATTTGATCACGCTTTCTCTGAACCCGAAGATTTGAAATCATATATAAAAGTCTGGCAAGATCAATTGAAATTAGTCGTCACAGAGTATGAGAATTTCTCACGAACTCTTGTAAACGATACATCTACACTCCCAATCACAAAATTACCAGAATTAATGGATTTAACAAATTTATATAGTGATAGCGTCAAAAGACAATTACTTGAAAAAAACCATGCTGCACTATTAAAACTAATTAGAAGGGATATTTTAAAAGGTTAGAGGTGAAAGAATGTTTTTAAATAGCATAAACATGATTTTCTGCAATTTGAACTGATGGTCGAAATTAGTGTTCTTAACAGCCGACCTTCCCTCCAA
The DNA here is from genome assembly GCA_964015645.1 of uncultured bacterium. Classification (GTDB taxonomy): domain Bacteria; phylum Calditrichota; class Calditrichia; order RBG-13-44-9; family J075; genus CAXHHS01. The sequence goes on along the minus strand of CAXHHS010000243.1, from coordinate 7,998 downwards.
ATTGTTCGTTTAATGATACCCCATACAAAAAATAAAAGAAGTCTTAAAAAATCTCAGAAAACAGCAATTCATCCCCTTTTTTTGACACCTCCAATTTCCTCATAATTTCCCACTCACCGACAAATTCCCCTCACTCACCGATTTTACTTGTTTATATCCGCTAAAATCGAGTAATCTTTAGCGGAAGCATAAAAGGACGGTAAATGAACGGTAAACGATACTATTTTCGCCCGGAATTTTGGGGAGTGGTGGTTCTTGTAATCGCCGGTGTCGTGCATTTAATTAGCAGGCTCGATATTTCCTTTACCGGGGTGTTAGAAAATTACTGGCCGGCGTTATTTATTATCGTTGCCATTTTCCAAATTACCAGCACCCGCTACCGCGACGCGGTATCTTCAACGTTGCTGATACTGGTCGGCACCATGCTACTGCTCTTTAAAAGCGGCGTGCTAACCTCGGAATCGTTTAAGGAACACTGGCCGGCTTCACTTAAAAAACTGGTTGAGATGATTTTTCAATCAATGAGTTTCATAATCGATACTTGGTAAACAAACTAAATTTGAAAATTAAAACCTTGCAAAACCCTTACAGTAAAGGAGATTCCTGATGATGGAAGACAGAAAATCGATGAACAGCAACTTTTGGATCAGCATTGCGCTGATTGGGTTGGGGGTGATTTTTCTGATGGACAACCTCGGCTTTATTTACGCCTGGGATGTTCTGGATTTCTGGCCAGTATTTTTGATCGCCATTGGCGTGGTAAAATTAATCGGGTCGAACTTTAAAGATATTTACTCATCCAGTATATTGATCATCCTGGGATTCGTTTTGTTGATGATTACCCTCAATTTTCTCTATTGGGTGGATATATGGGATCTCTGGCCCCTGGTGTTGATCATTGTTGGCGGCAGAATCATCTACAATCAAAACCGCTCACATGACCAATACAATGAAAAAAAAAGCCAACTATCTGAAAATCGAGTAGATGCCGTTGCGATTTTTGGCGGAAAAAATGTACGCATCAACTCCGATAATTTCGAAGGCGGCAGTATTACCGCCCTGTTTGGCGGCACGGAAATTTATCTCAGCGACGCTCGCTTAGCCCCCGGCAACAATGTGATCGATCTTTTTGTCATGTTCGGCGGCACGGAAATTTATATTCCTGATAATTGGCAAGTCGTAATGAAGGCATTCCCGCTGTTTGGCGGCACCGAAGACAAACGCCGCCCTCCCGCGGTAGATGTACCGCTAACTGAAGATACTTTGGTGATCAAAGGGCTTGTGATGTTCGGCGGAATTGAAATAAAAAGCACTAAGTGATTTTGCATTCATTAGTATATCCATCCGTTTTGAATAGCTTAAACCGCTAATATTAATGGTCGGATGGCTGGATGGTTATATGGTTGTTGTTTAGCCATTTAACCATCCAGCCACTCGATTCTGCTCAATATTATGACTTCCAAATCTATCCTTTGGCGAAGCCACCACTAACGTGGCAACCTTTATCCTTAACCCTTTAACCTTGCCCCCATTTTTCGTATCTTCCTTTATGTCGAATCCCATTTTACAAAATCGCCAAAGCCTGTTATACTACCTGGTCGTCTGGGGAATTATTATTGCTTTTCAATTGGTGATTTTGAAATTACAATTCGGCTTTGATTGGTATATTTCGACAATCGACAGCCTGCTGGCAAACGGTACTTTTTTGATATTCGGTTTTAGTTTTTGGTATCCCTGCAAATACATCTCCCTGGAAAAACAGAATGTGCTAACGATTTTACTAAATCATGTGGTCGCATCCGCTTTGGCAACAGTGATGTGGTTAGGATTAGTATATTTCCTGGCAGCCAAATTCATAACTGCCGAACCTTATCAGGAGTTTTTTGATCGAACACTTCCCTGGCGATTTTTAATTGGCATCCTGCTTTATCTCGTGATCGTGGCATTTTATTATTTGCTGATGTATTACCAAAGTTTTCATGAAAAACTCATCCGGGAATCGGAATTAAAAACGCTGGTGAAGGAAGCAGAGTTAAAAACATTAAAATTCCAGATCAATCCCCATTTTATTTTTAATAGCCTTAACTCTATTAACTCACTGATACTTACCGCACCGGAAAATGCCAGCGAAATGACCGTTAAACTGTCAGAATTTTTACGGTCGACGCTTTCCAGTAATGAGCTTCCTACCAAACCACTGGCAGATGAGTTGAATACCGCAAGATTGTATCTTGAGATTGAAAAAACCCGTTTTGGTGATAAAATTGACTACACTGAGGAAATCGAAAAAGATGCACTTTCGATTTCGGTTCCTAATATGCTATTGCAACCATTATTCGAAAATGCCATCAAATACGGGGTGTACGAAAGTTTGGAAACGGTAAAAATTCGCTTTTCTGCAAAGCTGGATCAGCATTATCTTTTCCTGTCACTCGAAAATGAATATGATCCCGAAAACCAAACTGCCAAAGGTGAAGGTGTGGGTTTAAAAAATATCAGAAGCCGGTTGGAGATGCTTTATAATCAACCGGATTTACTGCGGATCGAAAAAGAAACGGGCTTCTTTCGTGTGAAAATATTTATTCCAGTAACCGCAGATTACGCGGATTAGCACAGATTATTTATAATACTTGAAAATTTTCCTGAGTGTATCCGGGAAAGCTATAATTAAGTTTTGTAAAGGATCAATTTATGGATAATATAGATAATATTATAAAAATTACTGACTCTTTAATAAAACTAATTGACACTCTAATTTGGCCATTAGTTACTATTGCACTTGGATTTATGTTTCGAGGTGAAATAAGAAAAATGCTAATGAGAATCAATAAATTTAAGTACAAAGACTTGGAGGCAACTTTTGAAAAAGAATTATCTAAAATTGAACATAGTTCCCAAAAGTTACCTGAAAAAGTTACTAGTAACATCGCATCTTATCGAAAGATGTATGATGATACGTACTATAGGTTAATTCAAATATCTGATGTTTCACCTAGGGCTGCAATTTCTGAGGCATGGAGAGAGTTGGAATTAGCTACCTCTAGCTTAATGATAGCGTTTGGATATCAACCCAATAATGTTCAAATGTCTAAAGTTTTTAGGAATATTCTGTATGATAATGAATATCCTTCTTCAATCTATCAAGATTATAAAAGACTAAGAGATTTAAGAAATAAGGCTGTCCATGCAGAGGATTTTGAGATAAGCCAGATAGAATCAGAGAGATATATCCGCACAGCTTTAGATATAGCCATTTTTATAAAAAAGTTGAGTAACACATCAGATAAACTTAATTCATCTGACACAAAAAACGATCCGGTGGATTAGCAGTCTTAGAATATCAAATCCAATTAAAATAAGTATGAGCACAAAATACAAAATCATCATCATCGACGATGAATCCCTCGCCAGAGATGTCATCAAAAAATACCTGGAAGATTACAGCGAGATTGAGATTGCCGCGGAGTGCGATAACGGCTTTGAGGCGATAAAGGCCATCAATGCCATCCGGCCGAATTTGATTTTCCTGGACATCCAAATGCCAAAATTAACCGGCTTTGAGATGCTGGAGTTGCTGGAAAATCCCCCGGTAATTATTTTTACTACTGCGTACGATCAATACGCGCTGAAAGCCTTCGAAGTGAGTGCTGCGGATTATTTGTTGAAGCCATTCTCACGAGAGCGGTTTAATGAAGCTATCGAAAAAGCGTTGAAGTTCATCAACGATTCGCCTGCAAGCCAGGAAAAAGTTGATAAATTACTATCGTTCCGGGAAACCAAATCCGATTATTTGGATAGAATTGTTGTGAAAGACGGCAGCAAAATTACGGTGATTCCGGTCGAAAAATTAATTCGCCTGGAAGCACAAGATGATTATGTGATGATTTATTCCAAAGGCGGCAAATTCCTGAAACAAAAAACCATGAAGTTTTACGAAACGCATTTAAACCCCAAAGACTTTATTCGCATCCATAGCTCGCATTTGGTAAGAGTTGCCTTAATCAAACAAATCGATGTGATTTCCAAAAATGCTTACGAAACCACGCTCGCTAATGGCGAAGTATTGCCGGTGAGTAAAAGCGGCTATCAAAAATTGAAAGAAATATTATGAAGAGTCTAATTTTATTTATCGTCGCCATAGCCTTTGTGGGTGGCGTTATATTTTATGCCAATCAAGCCAAAGAACCTAATAGCGTTCACGAATCTTCCCTGCCAAATTCAACGGTAGTGGAAGATACGCTGAAAACTGATTTCAAAAATGAAATCGTAGCGCAAGAAAGTGAAAGCGAAGATCATTACCAGGCGCAAGACGCCGAATCAGAAAATAATAAAAAGACGAAAGGCGCTGAGCCGGCAAAAATCGCCGAAACTCATGCTACAGGCAAAAAGAACGCGCAACATCAAAATGCTGTTTCGGGCAAAAATCTTCGTCGAACTTATTATCAATTAAAAAATGACCTGGAAACCGATGGCCGTGTTCAGTTGACGGAAGCGGAGTTGGATACGTTGATTATGGCTTCTGCTGACTCTGGTTTACCGATTTTAAACTCCGGCGAAGAAGCTCCCAAAGGGTTATTGAAAAATGTCAAAACGGAAATCAAACCCGGTATTATTGCGATTGATATGATTATCGATACCGAAAAAATTCCCTGGGAATCGCTTCCGCCGGATGTTCAATTCGTTAAAGGATTTCTTCTATTTTCTTCGTCCTCGGATTTGCCTTGCCGAATCTCCGGCAGCCCTGTTATCGAGGAAAACAAATTAATCATCGATGATGCCGCAATGATTCAGGTGGCCAAAATGAAGTTTCCTTTAAAAACACTGCTTTCCTCTGCCGGCAGCGATAGGGAGATAACGCTTCAAAATGCTTCTTTTAGCAATATCAGGTTTGAAGAGGGGATCGTGATTTTGGAGAAGTAGTCTTAGAAACTGGAAACTTGATAAGAAACTAAGTTTCCAGTTTCCAATATCAGCACGCTCCGACCTCAATAAAGATAAGGTTGTCTTTATAACAAAACTATTCCCCCGGATACAACTCTTCCCACCACTGTGGCTGATCTTTCAAAAAACGATCAAACCAGGCGAAAATTGTTTTTTGCCAGATAATTCGTTTTTTATAATCCAAAATGTGGTGATTTTGGTCTGCTACCTGGATGTATTCCACTTCTTTTCCCAATAGTTTGAGCGCAACATAAAACTGGTCGCTTTCTCCCGGCGGTACGTTGGTATCGACATCGCCGTGGAGTAGTAATATAGGCGTATTCACTTTATCCGCATTATACAACGGGCTTTGATCGACGTAAATATCTTTGCGATTCCAGGGAAAACTATTTGCAGTAGCAACGGAACTGTACAAATATCCCCAAAACCCTTCCCCCCAATAGCTGGAAAGCGCGCTGATGCCGGCATGAGAAATTGCCGTAGCAAACAGGTCGGTTTTGGTTACCAGCGTCATGGTCATAAATCCGCCGTAGGAGGCGCCGATGCAGCCAACGCGTTTTTCATCGACAAATGGATGCGCTTTCAAAAATGCTTTTGTTCCGCTGATGATTTCTTCCGCAACAATATTTCCCCAATCATTGACGTGATAAGCGGAAAATTCCTGGCCGAATCCCGGTGCGCCGCTGGGTTGCAATACATACACGATATATCCTTGCGCAGCAAACAAGTTTTTAGGATAACGACCGCCAAAATCTCGCCCCACAACTGCGGTTCCGCCATAATAATAAACGATGCAGGGATATTTCTTTTGCGGATCGAAATTTGGCGGATAATAAACCCGGCCTTCAATTTCAACATCACGAGCGTTTTTAAATGTCCAGCGTTTTACCTCGCCAAATGTCACATCTTGAAATTCTGAGGCCCCGGGGTCGGTTAAGAGTATATTTTTACCGGTTTTTAAATTTATGCTAAATGCTCTTGGCGGCGTGCTGGCATTGGAGCCATAATAGGCTAATGTAGAATTGCTTTTTGCTAAATCAAAAGCGTTAACAACTTCTACGTCCGTTTCTATTTTATTATATTTTTTAGACTTAAGAGAGTAATTGTAGATGCGATTATATTCGCCTTCGGTAACCAGGAAGTAAATCGAATTACCGCGGTTGTCCCAAACTGCATTATCGATTGCCGGATCAAAATTACGGGTAATAGCTTCCGGTTTTCCTGAAGCAAGATCGAAAAGATAGGCTTGCGTATCGTAATCATTCGCAATCATTCCGGCGGGAACATTTACGCCAAGTTCGCCAAATAATCGTGGCGGGCCGGTTATCAGCAACGATTTACCATCCGGCGACCATTTCGCTGCACCTAACCAGGGGCCTTCTGCAATCGTTTCCGTAGATAAATCCGCTAAATCCAAAACCGAAAGTGAGGTTTTGGTATAGGGGCGATTTTCGAAATCATCAACCGTTTGGGTAAACAGAAGTTTGCGGCCATCGGGACTAATTGAACCTAAATAGGTCGATAATGCCCCGGCAGTCAAGCGCTGACGGGTTCCCTCGGGAAGATCGAGGCGGTACAAAAAACTACCGGTTCGGAAACTCGGCCAGCGGTCGCGAGGGCTGGTTAGCCTCTTTACGCCGCGTTCATCTTTTTCCGGCGTTTCCGCCAGGCTGTAAATGATGAAATTACCATCCGGCGCCCAGGTAAAACCTTCAAACGCTTTTATATCACGTAAAATGGGGTTGGATGATCCGGTATCAAGATCGATAATCCACAAAGTGGTTTTATCGCTGCCTGTCTCGGTATATGCAAACTTATTTCCCTGCGGCGCCCAGGTAATCGTGCCTAATGCCGTTCCGCCACGATACGTTTGCACCAGGCTGCCATCAGCAGTATTGCGAATTTCCAGCCAGGATTCGCTTTTATCAGATCCTGGTTTGGTTTGCCGTAAACTAACGGCTGCTAATTGACCATCAGCGGAAATTGAGACGCCGGAAATTTGCGGGCTATCTACCAAATGGCCGATGTTCATCACTTGCCGGGGAGACGTATTGATGGAAAACGCAGTTTCGCCAAAGGTCTCATCAATATCCAATTTCGCGCTAACTGTCCAGCGACTGGTATTTTCCGGGTCGCGTAGTGCTTTGATCACGAGCAAATGCTTTCCGGTTTCTAGCTTTAAGGTATGCGTTGCTGTTTTTGCTTCTTCGGCTTCCTGTTCGGAGGTCTCTTTTGTGGCAATTCTTCCGCCATCTAAAAACACTGCAAGTAAATGAGGACTGCGAACCTCTAATTCCGCTTTGGTCCAGCGAGTTACCTCCAAATACGCAGCCAGGTAGGTAATTTGTGGGGTTTTATTTTTTTCAGAATTGAGCGTAGCTTCCATTTCCCCGTTGCTTTTTGCGGCATTCCAGGTTAGCGCCTTTTCACTATGCCAGGAAATCGTTGCGCCATTTTTAGGCTGCCATTGTTGAATATCTACTGCCTGAAATTTCAGCAACGCTTTTAAATCGAATTTTTCGTTGTGCAATGCCGGCAGCGGCATATCCAGGGGACCGAGCTGCAGCCATTCGTTAATATTTTTGGTCATTTTTCCCTCATCATTTGCCCATAAATAATTCATCGATAAAAATACAATTCCCCAATACAAAAATACTGTCATCATTCTACGTTGAATATTAAACTTCACAAAAAGTCTCCTCTTTATTCATTGTGTTAATCGGAAATTCAAAATATAAGTTCTATCGACAGGTTTTCTGAGTAACTTTTCAATTTAGGGGTGGGAAAATAAAAATAGTAAGCAGGAAATCAAATATTGTAGCAAAATTGCCGTTTCACTTTCATTCACTGCTTCGGTATTGATTTCCCATCCCCTAAAAAAGATTTATTTTAGTAACAAAAATGCTGTTCGCGGGTCTAAATTTTGTGACAGATAGAACTTAATGATTCAATGAAACCAGGGCAGGGGAGAAGTGAAAAATTAGAAGGGTTTGCAGATGACAAATACAAACAATTCAACAGCTTCAAATAAAACAAATCATCATGTTGTGATTATTG
>CAXHHS010000242.1:0-8705 GCA_964015645.1 uncultured bacterium | reverse complement strand
GAAGCTCGTCGGCAGCGTCAGATGTGTATAAGAGACAGTACTAAAAATGTTCAAGAAATCTTTTGTGATCAAAAAAATTTCTTAAAGTTATAAGCGAAAAAAAACTTTGTAAGTTTACTAACGTTATTTCGGTAGCGAATTAATTTAATTTGGGTAGCGAATAAAATGTTTGTAACTTTGCAACATCAGGAGTGTCAAACTTCAGTTTGATAATTGACAGTGTTATCAGGAACTTCGGGATAACACTCCTTTTAAAAAAGATTAAAATTAACCTTTAAAGATATAGTCAGCAGTTAGCGGAAAAAGGAGCGATCTTATGAAAAAGACCTTAAAATTCGGATTTGTAACATTAATACCATTTTTGGTGATAAGTATTTTTACCGCCTGCTCCAGCGATGCCTCGGAGCCGAAAGAGGTTAGCAAGGTTGAAAGGCAAAAAATTGAAAATAGCCTCGGGATTGAGCTTAAGAATTTAGAAGGCAAAACCGTATCTTTGGATGATTATTATGGCAAAGTTGTTCTGGTAAATTTTTGGGCAACCTGGTGCCTCCCATGCTTACAGGAAATGCCTGACCTGGTAAAACTTCGCGAGAATTATAAAGATAAAAATTTTGAAATCATCGGCATTGTCGTTAACTCGCCGGAGGCCCATGTAAAACGAAAGGTTTCGGATTTAAAAATCAGCTATCCCATTCTTTTCGGTAATGAAGAAACCGCTCAAAAATTCGGCGGCTTCAGCGTGATTCCCAAAACCTACATCCTCAACCAGACCGGACAAATCGTTGAAGATCTTACCGGTATGCAATCTTACAGCGCTTTCGAAGCAGTCGTTAAAAAGCATATTTAAATATCTTTAATACATCTGCCACCCATGATTTTATGTCTCAAACAATTGCCGGAATACTTTTTAAGCTGTTCCGGCATTTTTTTGAAAATCACTCCAATGTCGATTTAAAATTACCCCGCCACCTATCCGTGTATCACATCACATAGGCCCTGTCAACGTTTAATTAATTACCCATCTAAATAAAAATTGATAATAGGGTTTATAAAGATTAATTAGGCAATTAATTGCCCACACCATTTTGAAAGCCGCCACCTCGTTCGATTTTAAGCGAATTTTGTTTATGGTCGGAACGCTGCTGTTTTTCACAAGCAAAAGAAGTTCCGGTTCAGGCATATAGCACGGGCATAGTCATTATTTACCCGGAATTATCTTTTTTAATAGCCGAGCCGGCCTTTTCATAAAAGGGACTGACAGGGCGGAGCTATGGACAGCATTTGGATAATAATTTCGTGAATTCTATTTTGTCCAAATTAACGGCACGAAAAAAACTACTCCTGATTTTTGGAATCGCCTTTGTCACCAGGGTTGTCCTGTTTCTTGCAATTTGCCCGTGGCAGGAGACGGTGCAGGAAGAGCGAATAATTTTTAAAGATGCGGTTCATTATCACGACCTGGCGATCAACTTATTAGAACATCAAACTTTTTCGGATTCTACACAAGTCCCCTATTTACCCAATTGGGAGCGAGTACCGGTTTATCCTTCCTTTTTGGCTTCGGTATATTCAATTTTTGGATATTATCCCTTTATTGCTATTTTTCTGCAAGTGATTATTGGCTCTATTACCTGCGTTTTAGCCTACAAAATTGGTATTCATTTGTTTGATGAAAAAACCTCTTTTATGTCGTGACTGCTGGTCGCCGGAGAATATTCCCACATTCTTTATGCCAATTTATTGCTAACAGAAACCGTCTTTACAGCCATATTTGCCATTCACGTTTTCTTTTTGGTTCGTTTCTTTAAAGCGCCTAATTATAAAGACCTTGTAGTATGCGCGATATTCCTGGGAGTTTCGACCCTTTGCCGTTCGGTAAGCGTTTATTTTTTTATTTTCCTGGGAGGCGTTTTTTTCTGGCACTTCAGGAAAACGTTACGATACGGACTCCTTAATTATGCAATTTTAATCGGCTTATTTTTATTAACCATTAGTCCCTGGGTTGCTCGGAATTATACTGTTTTTGGAAAAATGCTAATATCTTCTCAACAAGAAGCGGCGATGAAATGGAACCATTCTTCCGTGTTACAATGGACAGAGGGCTTTAAGTTGCTATTTTCGCCGGAAGAAGTAAAATATCGCCCTCCCAAAGATTCTTCGCGTGTTAACGAAAGTATTGAAATAGCCCAAAAACCTGTTTTTATTGGGATAACGGAGCATTTAATAAAGGCGATTTCATCCGATTTCACAAAATATATTCGTGGTACAATCGGTTTTTTCTTTACAGTCGGCAGCAGCGGTTATCCCAGGTTGTTAGGCTTTCCTTTTTACCATAATAATGCCAAAGACCTTGAGACCCCCCAGGGTTACAATAACAACTTAATCGGAAGTTCTCCCGCGCTTTTACAAAAGAAAACCGGGTTCCAAGTTTTTATTATTACGTTTTGTTTGATTTTTCTAACGATTCTTTACCTATCGATGGGGGCAGGTATTTACATCGGCATTCAGCAAAAAGAGTTTCTGAAAATCGGTCTACTATTAGTCGTTATTGGGTATTTTTTTATTGCCAGTTCGGGTTTTGCGTTAAGCGAGAGATTTCGACTTCCGGTGATGCCGTATATTATATTGCTTTCCAGCTACGGCATGATACGGCTGCGCGCATTGCAAAAAAACAAGAAAGAATAATTTGAAATCGTTACCTCGAATCTCCATCGTCACGCCCAATTACAACCGGGCGGAATATTTGGAAGAGACCATTCTTTCTGTTCTCGACCAAAATTATTCTGATACCGAATACATTATTGTCGATGGGGGAAGCACCGATGGGTCAATAGACATTATTCGGAAATATGAAAAGCACCTGGCGTATTGGGTCAGCGAAAAAGACCGCGGCCAGGGTCACGCGCTCAATAAAGGCTTTCGGAAAGCAACCGGCGATATACTCGGTTGGATCAATTCCGATGATTTTTACCTTCCCGGGGCTTTTGATGAAATTAGCCGGTTATACACAGAATCTCCCGATCATATTGTCGCCGGCCCGGTTATTAATTTCGATAATAGAACCGGTGAAACAGAATTGGTACCCCAAAAGAACATCAATTTAAAAACCATTGTTCAATTTGGCCTTTTAACCTACCTCTCGGTTATGAATTGGCACCAACCCGGCACTTTTTTCCCTCGAAAATTTTACAAAGCCGCCGGAGAACTCGACGAAAGCCTTCACTATGTGATGGACCAGGAATTGATGTACCGGTTGCTTAAATTCGCGAAGGTCGTCTATACTGAAAAACCGCTGGCTAAATTCCGCGTTCACCAGCATTCCAAAACTTATTTTCTGGATGTCGATTTTTGGTGGGAGCGAATTCGGCTGCTCGAAAGCTGGGCAGCCCTGGATGATATGCCGGGAAGAATCAAAAACATCATTCCCGAGCTGTTTGCCGAGGCGTATATATTGCTTGCCTCCCGTTGCTATTGGCGTAAGGATCGCCAGGATGCGCTAAAGCACTGTCTCACCGCTCTAAAAAAATATCCCCGGTTAATCTTTAAACCCTGGTTTTACAGGGAAGTGATGGTTCCCTATTTTTTAACCGAGCTGGGTCTTAGCGACAAATGGACGTACAAAAACGGTGCTATCACCGCGGCAAAGGACCCGGAGCAAGTAATGCACGAATTGAAATCCGGTTGTTCGACGCCAGGGGAAAAAGACACTTGCTGATATCAAAAAAGTATAATTTTATATTTATCCATATTTACAAAAACGCAGGAACGAGTATTACACATGCACTAAGACCATTTGCGCTGGGCCAATGGCGGTGGAGGGTTCATCAAATGATAAAAAAAGTGGGAATTCCGTCGCCTTTCTGTGAGCCTCACCCATTCCGTGACCACATCAGGGCATCCGAAATAATCGGTTCTTTAGGTCCCGATACATTTAACTCATTTTTTTCATTCGCGATTGTCAGAAACCCATGGGATTGGCAAGTGTCCCTTTATAAATATATGCTGAAATTAGAATCGCATCAGCAGCATGAGTTAATAAAAGAGTTAGGCAGTTTTGAAGAATACATAAAGTGGAGATGTGAAAATGAAGTGAGGTATCAAAAGGATTTCATATATTCGAAGAACAATGAATTGCTTGTAGATTTTGTTGGAAGATACGAGAGCCTGGATGCCGATTTTAAGCAAATATGTTCTCAAATTGGCATTTCTACTTCTTTACCAAAACTTAATGTATCTAATACCAGGCCATATCAGCACTATTATACAGAAAAAACGAAAGAACTTGTGAGGCAGACGTTCGAATCTGATATAAAAATGTTTGATTACAGCTTTTGAAAGTGCCGAACAAATCGCTGCACTCTATTGCCGCTGGTAAGCCTTATCGATTGGCATCAATATGATAACCAATTCGACCTGAATAAAATTATTCATTTTCCTTACGATTACTTTCTCGTGCAAGTGCTTCCGTTTCATCTTCGCGATTTTTATAAACGGTGTATGGGGATTTAAAACAAAACTCGCTTATTGAAGAATAACATCAAAAATTATGAAAGCCAGAAAATTTCGATTGGATCAGTTTCCCCTCGTTAGCGTTGTTATGTGTGTTCGTGATGGCGAACAGTACCTGGGAGAAGCGATTCGCAGTATTTTGAACCAAACCTATCGTCATTTTGAATTTATTATCGTTAATGATGGTTCAACCGATGGCACCGCCAGCATCCTCGATCGCCTGCAAATTGAAGATGATCGCATTCGCGTTTTTCATCAAGAGAAAAAAGGAATTTATTTTTCCGCTAACAAAGGCTGCCGGCTGGCAAAAGGGAAATACATCGCGCGTTTCGATGCTGACGATATTGCATTTCCTGAGCGGTTGGAGCGCCAGGTAACGTTTTTGGAGCAAAATGCTGATATTGCGGCCCTGGGCACCGCCGCCATTCAAATTAACCCGCAAGGCCAGCCCATCACAACATTCATACCGCCGGTAAGTGCAAACCAAATAAAAGCCGTGATTCGCCATTGGGATCCTCTTGTGCAGCCCACGGTAATGATGCACAAAGCTACATTTGAAGCGGTAAACGGCTACCAGGAAACCTACGAGCTTTGCGGCGACTACGACTTGTGGATTCGCATATCCGAGCGGTTTAAACTGGCCAACCTCCCGGAGCCACTGCTCTACTGGCGAATGCACAGCGAAGAAGTGACCAATCGTAATATCCGGCAGCATACCATCTACAAATTAATCGCGCAAAAGAGCGCCCGGCTCCGTCAAAAAACCGGAAAAAACGTTCTGGAATCGGTGGAAAAAATTACACCATCCGTCTTAAAAACGCTCGGTATTAGCGAAAACCATATCAGCAAAGCGCTTGTTGAAGGATGCTATTTACGAGCGTATATGATGCTGGAAGCCGGCGACACAGAAAATGCGCAACGGTATTTCAACGAGATTTTAACGGCATCGCATTCCAACGGCTGGCGGAAAAGAATGGCCCTCCGGTTATGCCGGCTTTATACGCATTCTTATAAAAAACAGACCCAATTACTGCGCAATATTTTGATTTTTAGCTGGGCAGTGTGTATTAAATTCTCCGTTGTTTTGCTGCTAATCCGGCTTAAATTTCGCTTTTTCATTCACAACAATATACGGTTGCAAACCTCACTACCATAACAAATCATGGCGCTCAAAGTTTGTCATCGCGTTGACCCGGATGAATGGCAAGAAATTGCTGATGGATGTGATTATGCAACCTTTTACCACACTCCCGCCTGGTCAAAAATTTTTGCAGATATTTATCCGAATATAAAAATAGCGCCTAAAAAATTTTTGTTCGAGGATGGCACAGCAGCAATTTTCCCAATGATCGAAATTACCCTTTCCATTGGGTTTATGACTGTTTCCAATTATGTCAGCAATGCTGCTTATGTATATGGCGGCTGGATCAGTAAAAACGAGATTACACACCGGCAATCTCAGGCGATTATCAATTGGCTTAACGCTCACTGTAAAAACTTGTTTTGGTTAACGAATCCTTTTGATGCTTCATTATCACATTTCGCTTTTCCCGGTTCGGAAATTGTAAAAGAAGATTTTACGCAATATCTCAATCTCAGTCCTGGTTACGAAGAATTGTGGAAGCGCTTTTCACGAACCCACCGGCAAGATATTCTTCAAGCACAAAAGAAGGGTGTAAAATGCCGGGCAGCGCAATCACTTTCGGATTGGCGGGAATATTACCGGGTTTATCAAAACTCTCTACAGCGGTGGGGAAACGAAGTAAAATTTATCTACCCGTTTGAATTATTTGAAAATATGTTCAAAGCGAACTCTCACAAAATCAAATTATATCTTGCAACTGTGAATGAAAAAATTATCTCCGGGGCGCTGGTATTCAAACATAATCAACATGTTGCCGGGTGGCACGGCGCTACGTTAAAAGATTATTTTAGCTGCCACCCCTGGCATTTTTTGATCAATGAGATCACTAAAGACGCCTGTCGGGAAGGCTATCGCTGGTTTGATTTGAACCCCAGCGGCGGGCACAAAGGCGTTGTGAAAAACAAAAAAGGATTCGGCACAATTCAAAAATCGACCCATGTATTCTTAAAGCGTTCCGCTCGATACAATGTTTTTGAATCACTCTCCGGCCAGCTTTACAAACTCAAACAACATATATGATCTCGGTTGCAAAGTTACGGTTTTTTCGCTCGAAGCTGAACCAAACATTACATCGTTGGGGACAGGAATGGGAATTGCGTGAGCGCTTTCCCACGGCAAAAATTGAAGAAGGCGTTCAAATCAAAAACCACGATCTGCTTGCGTTGGGCGAGAATGTGATGATTCAAAAAGGCACAGTATTGCATTGCGGAGGGATGGCCTGGTCGAATGGCAAAGGCGGAATACGCATTGGCAATAGCACCGGTATTTCTCCCTACTGCGTGCTCTACGGCGCCGGTGGCATTTCTATCGGGGAGCGCTGTGCGTTGGGGCCGGGCGTTATTATGCTCTCTTCAATTGAAGAATATCGAACGATTAAATCGCAGCGGGAACATCTGCTAAAGGAGATTCGGATTGGCAATGATGTCTTTATCGGCGCCGGGTCTTTTGTGAATTTTGGCGTAACCATTGGGGGTGGTGTTTTGGTTTATGCCGGCTCTATTGTCACCAAAGATTTACCGCCGAACACCGTATGCCGGGGAATTCCTGCTGAACCAATCGGGGAGAGGCGATGATTCTGGCAAAAGTTAAAAATGTGGTTGAACGGGCAAGTTACCAGGTAAATCCTCGTGCAATTATTGTTTTGGGAAATCCGAAAACCGGTTCCAACGCCATTGCATCGCTGTTAGCGGAATATTGCGGCATCTCCAAAACCTTGGATATTCCGCAGCTATGGTCGCCGGTGATTATCAATATTTTGGAAGGTAAATGCAACCTGGCATCCGTTATCCGCAAACATCCCAAACCGTTCTCGCGGGATTTGATCAAGGAACCGCTGCTATCGTTGATTTTTGACCAGGTAAAACAAACCTTCCCGCAATCCCGCTACGTTTTTATCAGCCGCGATCCCCGCGACAATATCCGCAGTATTTTGAACCGTTTAGGCGTTTCGGGTAATTTAAAAGAATTTGGTTCGGAGCAGAAACAACTACCCGATGGATGGTCAGAAAGTTTTAATCCGAAGGTTTTAAGAACAAATTATACACACTACATCGATATCCTCGCTCATCGCTGGAACCTGATTACGAATGTTTACTTGGAAAATCGGGACGACATGATCTTGATTCGCTACGAAGATTTTATGCAAAATAAAACCGGGGCCATCGCGGCACTCGCTCGCATTTTGCGCTTACCCGCAATCAATGATATTTCAGAGAAAGTCGATATTCCCTATAATTCCGCAGGCAAAGACCGTGATCTTCCCTGGGAAACATTTTTCGGCAGCGAAAACTTACAGCGAATTGAGCGGATTTGCGGCAGCCGCCTGGAAATAATTCACCCCGCTCTCGATAAACTGGCAGCCCCGGAGATGAAAACGCCATGAAGCAACCCGGGTTATCGGAGATTTGTTTAACAATCGTTTCTCCTATGGCGAATGAAGCCGAGACCGCAGAACCTTTTATCGAAGCAGTGCTACATCGCTGCA
Organism: uncultured bacterium; assembly: GCA_964015645.1. Lineage (GTDB taxonomy): Bacteria > Calditrichota > Calditrichia > RBG-13-44-9 > J075 > CAXHHS01. The sequence continues at coordinate 567 of CAXHHS010000242.1, read as the reverse complement.
AAGGGTTTAAATCGGTTCGTTTTTTTGCCATCATCGACCGCGCCAGCAAGGACAACACGCGAGAAATATTAGAAAGCCTGCAAAAAAATCACCCCGAACTCAAAGTCATTTGGGCGCCGGAAAATCGCAATTTAGTCGATGCCTATATTCGCGGCTACCGGGAGGCGTTAGCGGTAAATAGCGACTGGATTTTGGAAATCGATGCCGGTTTTAGCCATCAACCCAACGATATTCCCCAATTTTTTGAGAAAATGATCGAGGGGTACGACTGCGTTTTCGGAAGCCGGTTTTGTAAAGAAGGGCAGATAACGGAGTCTTCTTTATTTAGACGCCTGGTAAGCGCCGGCGGCACGTACCTGGCGAATATCTTATTGGGCACAAAACTCAGTGACATGACCAGCGGTTTCGAATTATTCCGGAGAGACGCGCTGGCCTTCGCACTGGAACAAGGTATTCGATCCGAGGGCCATTTTTTTCAAACCGAGATCAAATTTCATTGCCGGCATTTTCGCATTGCGGAAGGACCAATTCATTATAAATCTGCCAGCCCCGGCGTAACCATAAACG